>JAITPT010000087.1 GCA_031289285.1 Puniceicoccales bacterium | reverse complement strand
ATAATCCTAAAAACGGCAGTTGAATCGGGTCGTCTTGCGGAAGCTGTTATGGCATCTGCACTTCGTGGCTTTGTTCGACGCACCAACAGGTGCGCCTTCACAAATCCACAAAGCGCATCTGCCACAACATCTTCTCGCAATACTTCCCCTCCAACCGCCGTTTTTAGGGTTATTCGCGCACGTAGGGGTTGCTTTCTTTTTCGTCGCGGACGCTGGTGGGTTCGCCGTGACCCGGGTAGAGGACGGTGGGGGCAGGGAGGGTGTAGATGCGCCCACGTATCGAGGTCTCAAGCTGTTTCCAATCGCCACCGGGCAAATCACTGCGCCCGACACTGCCCGCAAAAATCGCGTCGCCCGGAAACGCAAGCTCGCGCTGCGGGCAGTAGAAAAGGACGTTGCCCGGACAATGCCCAGGGACATGCCGCACCTCAAATGTTTCGCCCAAAAGCGTGAAGGTGTCGCCCTCGTCAACCCAATCGGTGACTTGCACGGGCTGGAAATCTTCCTCCGTAAGCCCGGGCACCGAGGCCATATACCACGGGGCAAAACGCTCCGGCGTCTCGTAGCAAGCGATGTCGGCGCGGTGGGCGTAGATTTTCACGCCGTCGCCCGCGAAGGCGTGTGCGTCGGCGATGTGGTCCCAGTGCCCGTGCGTGAGCAAGAGGGCGTCGAGCGTGAGACCGCGCCGCTCGATTTCGGGCCGAAGCGTTTCGGCGGCACCCGGCGGCGTGTCCACGAGGGCGCAATGCTTGGTGTCGCCGTCAATGAGCAGGTAGGCGTTTGTGTCGTAGGGGCCGAGTGTGGCGCGGGCGATTTGGAAACTCATAGCACGTTTAGCAGTGGTGTGGCGGTTGGCGGTGGCGGTTGGCGGTGGCGTTTTTTTGGCGGCGTGGCGTGGCGGCGCGTCATACGGCGGATGCGAACTGGCGCAGGAAGCGCAGGTCGTTGGCGTAAAAATGGCGGATGTCGTCTATGCCGTGCAGGAGCATGGCGATGCGCTCCAGCCCGACGCCGAAGGCGAGGCCCGTCCATTGTGCGGGGTCAATGCCGACGTTCTCAAAGACCTTGGGGTTGACGAGGCCGCAACCCATGATTTCGAGCCAGCGGTCGCTGAGGCGTCCGAGGTTGGGCGACTTCAAATCCATCTCGAAGCTCGGTTCGGTGAAGGGGAAAAAACTTGGGCGCAGGCGGATTTGCGCACTGCTGCCGAACATCTCGCGGACAAAAAAGTCGAGGATGCTTTTGAGGTCGCGCAGGGTGACGTTTTTGTCCGCCCACAAGCCCTCGATTTGGTGGAAGTTTGCGCTGTGGGTGGCGTCGGCGGTGTCGCGGCGGAAGCAACGCCCGGGCGCGACAATGCGCACGGGCGGCGGCTGTTTGAGCATGGTGCGTATCTGCACGGAGGAGGTGTGCGAGCGCAGCAGGTAGGCTTCGGAGGCGTGTTTCGGGGCGTCGGGGCAGCGCGTGGCGGCGGGGAAGAACAGCGTGTCTTGCATGTCACGTGCGGGGTGGCTGGCGGGCGTGTTCAGCGCGTCGAAGCAGAACCACTCGGTCTCGATTTCGGGGCCGTCGGCGACGGTGAAACCGAGTTTGCGGAAGACGCCGCAAACCTCCTCGCGGACTTGGGTGAGCGGGTGGAGCGAGCCTGCCTCGTCGTCGGGCGAGGGCAACGAGGGGTCAATCGGCGGGCCGAGGCGGGCGGCGATTTCGTTTTGCTCGACGCGGGCAAGCGTCGCTGCGAAGAGTTTCTCAAGCTCGCCCTTGGTCTGGTTGAGGAGCTTGCCGGCGGCGGGTTTGTCTGCTTTGGGGACGGCGGCCATGCTCTTCATAGCGGCGGTGAGCGTGCCGTTGGGGCCGGCGACACGCGCTTTGAAGGCTTCAAAATCGGGGCGGGCGGCGATGGCGGGCGCGGCGGCGGTGGCCTCGGCGAGGATGTTGGCAAGTTGCTGTTGCATGGCGCGGCAGGCTGCCGCCAATGCCTTTTGCGGGCAACAAGAAATCCCCCTTTTGCCCCTTTGGCGTTGCCTCGCGCTGCCTAAACATGAACATCCGCCGCCAACATGACTCCGACCGAAGAACCGCGCACCACACAGCCGCTGACACGTTTCGCAGAGAACGTCCCCGGCCTCCTCGACAGCCCGCTCAACAAGACTACGCCCCGCATCTTTGTCGCTGCCACCCGCCAAAACGACGGCAAAACCACCACCAGCCTCGGCCTCTACGGCGCGTTGCGCAATCTCGGCTACAACGTCGGCTACATCAAACCCGTCGCCCAGCGGCTCATCGAGGTAGGCGGTTTCTCCGTGGACGAGGATACGCAGCTCATCAACACCGTCTATGACGTCAACATCCCCATCGAGGCCATGTCGCCAATCGCCGTGGATAGCTCCTTCACGCGCCGCTACCTCGACGACCCCGATAAGCTGCACCCCGAAATCATTGACCGCGTTTGCCGCGCCTTCGACCGCTCCTCTTACGAGAAAGACATCGTCATTATCGAAGGCTCTGGCCACGCCGGCGTCGGCTCCGTCTTCGACTGCTCCAACGCGCAAAACGCCCGCCTGCTCGGCTCCAAGTGCATCATCGTCGCCAGCGGCGGCATCGGAAAACCCGTTGACGAAATCGCCATAAACAAGGCGCTCTTCGACCAAACGGGCGTCGAGTGCGCAGGCGTTATCCTCAATAAAGTGATCCCCGAACGCGCCGAACTCGTGCGCGACTACGCGGGGCGCAGCCTCGCACGCATTGGCGTGAAACTGCTCGGAGTGCTGCCGCTGCGTTGCCGCCTCGCCCGCCCAAATCTCGCGCAAGTCGTGCAAGAAATCGGCGGCGAGTGGCTGCACCGCCCCGAGCGCAACGCCGACGAGCCGGGCGGCGGCGAGCGCGTCAAGCGCGTCATCATGGGCGCGATGTCGCCAATCAGCATTTCGTCATACCTCGGCGAGGGTGTGCTCTTCATCTTGCCCGGCGACCGCGACGACCTGCTCTACTCCATCATCGCCAGCGCGGGGCTGCAAAACGGGGCCGTCGCGGGCGGCATCATCCTGACCAACTCGCTCCTCCCCCACGAGCGCGTCATGAACATGCTTCGACAAACTGACATCCACATCATCGGCACCAACGCCGAGAGTTTCGCAGTGACGACCAAAATCAACAACATGATTGTCAAGACCCAGCCAGAGGACACCGACAAAATCACCGCCATCGAGCAGCTTATCCAAGACAACATAGACCTGAAAGACCTGCTCGCGCGGCTGTGAGCGCACCGCCCACTCGCCGCCTTCGCCGACATCCGCTTCCGCTCGCCTTCATTTTTTTCCGCCGCCGCGCCCATGCTCCTGCTCGACCGATACATCCTCCGCGAATGGCTCAAAGTGTTTGCCATGACACTCGCCGCTCTCGTCGGCCTGCTGCTCGTCGGGCGCGCCTACGACGAGGTGCCCGACCTCATCAAATGGGACGCCTCCGGCAGCCTCGCGGCGCGTTACTTCGCGCTGCAAATCCCCGCCTTCTTGCCGCTACTCATCACCGTCTCGCTGCTCATCTCGGTGCTCTTCATCCTCGGCTTTTTTCACCGCAACCAAGAGCTAACCGCCATGCGCGCCGCCGGCCTGAGCATCTTCCGCATCACCCGCGTCCTCTGGGCGGCAGGTGGCGTCCTCGCCCTCCTGCTCTTCGCCCTCAACGCGACGCTCGTGCCAATGGCGACCGAGAAATCGCGCCTGTTAAAAGAGACGGCGGAGTTCGACTTTCGCGCCCGCACCGAAGGGCAAAAAACCGCCACCACCGCCACCACCGCGCAGGCCAACACGCGGGACGGC
This sequence comes from Puniceicoccales bacterium, assembly GCA_031289285.1. Lineage (GTDB taxonomy): Bacteria > Verrucomicrobiota > Verrucomicrobiia > Opitutales > UBA953 > CALNBE01. The sequence continues at coordinate 20,921 of JAITPT010000087.1, read as the reverse complement.
GCGGCGAGTTTTTTCGCCAACAACGCCCAGCACCGCCTCTGGAGTATTGACCGCCTCAGCGGCTACACGGGGCGCGGCTACGGCATCCACGTCTGGCAGGACGACGGCGTGGGCAACCCCGTCGAGGCGTGGATGGCGCGTTACGGCTACTACGACTCCGCCCGCGAACGCCCGTGCTGGGTGCTCGAAGACGGACGCCACTACCGCTACGAAAGCGGGCGGCTCGTCGCACAGCCGCGTTTCCAAAAAATCGCCGCCGAGAACCTCACGGAAAGCCCCGCCCTGATGCGCGCCCTCAACGCGAAACCGCGCGAGCTTTCGATAAACGAAATCCGCGCCGTGCTCGCGCAGACGGGTGCCGAGACTTCGCGGCGCATGGCGTCGTGGGCAGTGCAATACCACTACGTTTTGGCGAGTCCGTTTTGCTGCCTGATAGTCGTCGGGCTGGCGGTGCCTTTCGCCGTCTCCGGTGTGCGCGTGAACCCGATGGTCGGTGTCTCAAAATCGCTCGTGCTCTTCGCACTCTATTATTTGCTGACAAACCTGTGTTCCCTGCTCGGTGCCCAACAGCTCCTCGCTCCCGCCCTCGCCGCTTGGCTTCCAAACCTCTTCATGCTCGCCCTCGCCGTCTGGCTCTGCCGCCGCGTGAACTGATGTAGCTCAGACTACCGAGCCGGAGGCGACATCGGACTTCTTGTCTGCGGACGCTACGTCGAGTGTGCCACAGACAATCCTGCCTGTGTCGCGTCGAGTGTGGCACAGACAATCTTGTCTGTGTTGCGTGGAGTGTGGCACAGACAATCCTGTCTGTGTTGCCGTCGCCTTCGGCGACGCTTCGTCCACAGACAGGATTGTCTGTGCTACACTCCACGCCGCCGCCGCCCGCCCACCTGCGCCCAGTTTTTCCCTTTCTCCTTTGCCTGTTTCCGCTCATTCTTCCGCCAGCTTTTCCGCCATGAAAAAAACCGCATTCTCCCTTCTCGCCTTTGCCCTTCTCGCGCTTGCGCCTGCGTCGCTCGACGCCGCAAAAAAAGCCAGCCGCACGCCTGCGCCGCAGTTCCCCGCCACCGAGCTTGGCCGCGCCGCCAGTCTTGAGCGCACCGCCTTTGCTGGGAGACTCGGCACCGCGCAGCTTGGCGAAGTCGCCGCCGGTCTCGCCTCGCCCGACATCTTTGTCCGCGCTCTCGCCCACGCCGCCGCCGCCCAGTATGTCGGCCAAGCCAACAACGAGACGCACATGCGCATCACCGCCGCCACCGCCGCCGCGCCCACTGCGCCCGCGTGGCTCCGCGCCTACGCCGCCACCAACCGCGAAGACCTCATCGCTTACGACTGGATTCGCCACCTCGCCGTCGAAGGAAAACTTTTTTCCGCCTCCGCGCTCCACGCCGAAATCCTCCTCTGCGCCGACCGCGCCAAACGCATGGGCCTCGGCGTCGAGCTTGGCGACATCCTCAAAAAAACCGACGCCGCCAATTCCGCCGCCACCACTGACGCCACCGCCGCCACCGCCGCGCTCCGCGCCCTCTGGCTCGAGACGCGCAGCCGCCTGCGTCCCGCCATCCTCGCCGCCTCCGGCGCGGGCGACTCCATCCTCCTCTCCACACGCCCGGGCTTCCACCACAAGCCCAACGTCTGCGGCGTCAACGTCGCGTGGGCCTACAAACCCGGCGGCGACATCCTCGTCCTCTCCTTGAAAACCGGCGAGGCCGCTCCGCTCTTGCGCGGGCGTCTCGGCCCCGGCCATGTTCACGGCCTCGACCTCGACTACGACGCCTCGCGCCTCGTGTTTGCCTACGCCCCGCAGCCCGTCTGGCCGCCCAACCCCAAGTTTGAAACCGTCTGGCCGCGTCCCCAAAACAGCAACGCCTGTTTCGCCCGCGAGCTACGCGACCTCGATAAAACCGAGCCGATACACCTCTACGAACTCGACTTCGCAGCAGGGGAAATTATCCGCCTCACCGACCACAATTACTGGAACGACACCGAGCCTGCCTACCTCCCCAGCGGCGGCGTCGTGTTCTCCAGCGACCGCTCCGCCAACTCGCCCTCTTGCGACTCCTCCAACAACGACCTCGCCGACGTCAACCTCTACACCCTCTCCCCCGACCGCGCCACCATCCGCCGCCTGCTCAATCACAAAGACATTGATATGCACCCGCGCGTGCTCAACAACGGCCTCGTCGCCTACCTCCGTTGGGAATACCAAGAGCGCAACTTCATGGAGACACACGCCGTCTGGACAACGCGCCCCGACGGCTCGTTTGCCGACGCACTTTTCAAGCAACATCTCCCGCGCCCTTACAGTGTGCGCCTCGCCGGCCCGCTCGGCGAAAGCGGCGACAAAATGCTCGCCATCGCCACCGGCCACCACGCTATCCCGCAAGGGCCGCTCGTCATCCTCAACCCCACCGCTGGCGGCAACAACCCCGCTGGCGTCGAGGTCGTCACCCAAGGGATGCGCATCAACGAGGGCAACATCCCCGGGCGCACCGTGGCAGAAGGCGGGCGCGTCGAGGCGGGCGGTTTTTACACCGCGCCGTTTGCCTTCTCCGAAAAGTTTTTCCTCGCCTCCTACGCCTTCGACTCAATCAAAGCGCGCCGCTACACCTACGACCGCGCCGACGTAGATTCCAACGGCTACGGCCTCTATCTCGTAGATGTCTATGGCAACAAGGAACTCCTCCACCGCGACCCGTGGATGGGCACTTACGACGCCCGCCCGCTACGCCCGCGCAAACGCCCGCCCGTGCTCCCCGAGACCGCCGACCGCTCGAAGAACTACGCCGTCTGCAGCATCCCCGATGTCCGGCAAGGCCTCGAAGGCGTCCCCGCCGGTGCCATCCGCTACATCCGCATCGCGGAAGCGCTCCCGTGGCCAGTCGTCCCGGGCGAAGGCGTCAAACGCTGGATTGCCGATTCCCGCCGCAATCAGGGCGGCTGGACAAATCAAGAAGCCACCCGCTGGTGCCCCGTGCGCATCATCGGCGAAGTGCCCGTCGAGGCCGACGGCTCCGCGCATTTCAAAGTCCCCGTGAGCGACAACGCCTCCGTGTATTTTCAGGCACTCGACGAAAACCGCATGGAAATCCGCCGTATGCGCAGCAGCGTCTCCTTTGCCCCGGGCGAGAACCGCAGCTGCAACGGTTGCCACGAGACGAACCCGACCGTCCCCGCCGCCCACGGCAACCGCCGCCTCGCGCTCTCTCGCCCGCCCAGCGTCCCCGTCCCGCCGCCGTGGGGTGCCGATGTCCCCATTCATTTTCCCCGCGATGTGCAACCCGTGTTGACGAAAAACTGCGTCTCCTGCCACAGCGGCGCGAAGGCCAAGGCGGGCTTAGATTTTTCCGAAGGACGCGCCTACGGCACCATCCGCTCCAAAAAACTTGTGGTGACCTCCAACTGCGGCATGGACGGTGGCGTTACGCGCGTGAAACAATTTGGCTCCCACGTCAGCCGCCTCACGCAGGCCGTCCTCAAACACCAGAAAAATAAAACGACCCAGCTGACCTCCGCCGAATGGCAGGCGTTGGCGTTGTGGGTGGACGCCAACGTCCCGCACACAGGGCAGATGTGGGCAAAGTTGACCCCCGACGGACGTCGCAATGTCTGGGGCGATTACCAATGGCCCGCCGTCTGGGGCCTCCCACGCGAGCTTCCCGCCCGTGGCGTAAAAATCGCCTTCACCGCCCCCGACCAAGAAAAGAAGCTCGCCGCCAAAGATTAGGGCACCGCGCCGTCGCGCCGCGCCTGTCGCCCGCTTGCCGCTCGCCTGTCGCCGCGATTTCCCTTGCCAAAAGCGCTCTACCGAGTTCCATGCCGCACCCTTCATTTTTCGTTAAAACGGCATGTTTCTCGCTTCGCTAAAACGGCACAAAGACATCATTTTTTACCGCACCATCGCAGGAATAAAATCCGAAGGGCGCCAACGCTATTTGGGTTATCTCTGGTTCCTACTCGAGCCTGCGCTCAGCACCGCCGTGCTCTATATCGCGTTCTCGCAATTCACGGGCAGAAGCGGCCCCGACTCCATTTTGTTCATCCTGATTGGCATGATACTCTGGCAGTGGTTTGAAGGCTCGGTGATGGTCGGCGCGAGCGCAATCAAGGCAAAGTTTCACGTCCTCAACCAGTTCAACCTGCCCAAATACATCTTCCCGCTCGTCGCGATTTTTACCAACACGTGGAAGTTTCTCTGTGTTTCGGTCGTTATTTTCGCGCTGGCGGCGGTTTTTGGATACACGCCAAACATTTATTGGCTGTGGCTTCCGGTCTTTTTCGCACTGCAACTCGCCCTCATAATCGGCATCACGCTCCCCGTCTCAATCGGCGTCACGCTCTGGAACGATTTCCAGACCATTGTCAGCACCATCTTCCGACTGCTCTTTTTCCTGTCCGGCATATTCTTCTCGGTGAGCTCTGTTCCCGAAGATTTGCTCGGCTGGTTTTACGCCAACCCGATGGCGGTGTTTATGGAATCTGGGCGCGCCATCATCCTGCGTGGCGAACCACCGCCGTGGGAACACCTGCCCCTCGCAATCGCAATCACGCTTGTATTTTTCGCGCTCGGCCTCGTCCTTCACGCCCGCTACGACAAACGTATCTTGAAACTTACAAACGCCGTGTAACGTTCGTCTGAGACCGCCGCATGGGCAGACCGCCGCGTGGGCTGTCTCACCGCTCCTCCCGCCAAAAACTACTTGCGCCCGCCGCCAAAAAACTTTCTCTACACCGCTTCGCTTTTTTTGCCCGCATGTCCGCATTGCCAGCCACAACCATAGCCACTTCGCCGCCGTCGCCGCCGCCCGTTCACATCATCTCTTTGCGAAACGCCGGCGTCTGTTACCATCCGTTACGCACTCTTTTTTCCAAAACAAAAAAGGAAATTTGGGCGCTACGCGGCTTAAACCTCGACATCTACGAGGGCGAAAAGCTCGGGGTCATCGGGCGCAACGGGAGTGGCAAGAGCACGTTGATGCGTGTCCTCACTGGCATCTACGGTCTCGACGAGGGCACGATTACCCGACACAAAAAAGACACTCACGTGGAGCTTCTCTCGCTCGGCGTTGGTTTCGAGGGCACGCTCACTGGACGCGAAAACGCAGTTCTCAACGGAATGCTAATGGGTAAATCCCGCAAATACATGACGGCGCGTCTCGACGCTATCCATGAGTTCTCTGGTCTTGGCGACTTCTTTGACTATCCGGTCTATACGTATTCTTCTGGCATGAATGTCCGTCTTGGTTTCTCTGTCGCCCTTGAAACTGACCCCGATGTCCTCTTAATTGATGAGGTTCTTGGTGTCGGTGACCAAGTATTTGCGCAAAAGTCTTCTGCTGCTCTAAAAGAAAAGTTCAAGGGCAACCGCACTGTCGTTTTAATTTCGCACAACGCCAGTAGCATCAAAGACCTCTGTGAGCGTGCCATTTGGCTCGAACGCGGTCAAATCCTCGCCCAAGGAAACCCCGCCGACGTCGCAAAATTCTACGAAACCAACATCCACAAATACACAAGGTAGCTTTTTATCCCCGTTTTATACCAAAAAAACGGCTTTGTGTAGTTTTTGAAAACCAAATGAGTGTTCCCCCCTTATCCAATAAAGTGTCAGACGCTTTTTCCCCTTGACTCCCGATTTCCGTTCGACACGGGCTGCCCGCGCATCGCACCTGTGGAGCGCGGTGTCAAAATGAAGAACGAACACCAACACCGCTTTCGCAGATGCCGCAACTGTCAGGACACAATAAAGTGCCAGGCGCTTTTTTCCTTTGACTCCCGATTTCCGTTCGACACGGGCTGCCCGCGCACCGCACCAGTGGTGTGCGGTGTCAAAGCGAGAAACGAGCACCAACACCGCTTTTGCAGATGCAGCAACTGTCGGGACACAATAAAGTGCCAGACGCTTTTTCCCTTTGACTCCCGATTTCCGTTCGACACGGGCTGCCCGCGCACCGCACCTGTGGAGTGTGGTGTCAAAGCGAAGAACGAACACCAACACCGCTTTCGCAGATACCGCAACTGTCAGGACACAATAAAGTGCCAGACGCTTTTTTCCTTTGACTCCCAATTTCAGTTCGACACGGGCTGCCCGCGTATCACACCTGTGGAGTGTGGTGTCAAAATGAAGAACGAACACCAACACCGCTTTCGCAGATATCGCAACTGTCGTGCCACAATAAAGTGTCAGGGACACAATAAAGTGCCAGACGCTTTTTTTCTTTGACTCCCAATTTCCGTTCGACACGGGCTACCCGCGCACCGCACCTGCGGAGTGCAGTGTCAAAATGAAGAACGAGCACCAACACCGCTTTCGCAGATACCGCAACTATTGGTAACCAGTTGTCTCCCGCCGCTTTGAAAGCGGTATCGGCGGGCACGGAATAGGAAGAATGGCTACCTTTTATTCATTTTTACCAATGAAAGAAAATTTTCATTTCAAAACCGCCAATGAAAGAAAATTGCCAAAAACTTTCATTTGCAAAATCCCAATGAAAGGTTTCTTTCATTCGCTTTCACAAACACTGTCGCGACCATCGCCGCTCCCGCCGCCACAACCGCCACCGCACAATAAAGTGCCAGACACTTTTTTCCTTTGACACTTTTCCCCGTTGACTCCCGATTTCCGTTCAACACGGGCTGGCACAGACATCCTACGCATCGTCGCCCACCGCAGAACGCGCCCACCGCAAGCAAAACAAGACCCGCTGACATCATCTACAACATCGCCGAACTCTCGCTCGAAAACAAAAATGCCGGGGCACTAAACGTAGCTGGCCTTAGTCAAAAGATTTCAGGTGCCCGTAGTGCAACCAGCACACCTACAAGAGCAGAACTCCTTGCCGCCGTCAACGAACTTCGCGAAAAAATCGGATGGCTTCTCTACTGCCGCCGATACGACCAAGGTCTTCACAAAGTAGTCACCAATCCCCAGAGGCGCGTCGTCTCACAGACAGTTGTCATCGAAAGCGAACTCATAACGCAATACGCCCCGAGCACCACAAAAGATGCCCGAGGCGTAATAATGGGCGTGAAGCCCGACATGCCAACGTCACCGGCGTCAAGCACCGGCAATTCCGCTGCTGGAAGTGATGGGCGAACTGACGTTGCAAATGGGAAGCAGCCCCTCGCATCAGCCGTGCCCCAAGACAATGCGAATCCATTCACCGATGTCAACCCCTCATCCACCCTCCGCTCCACCCCCTCCCAAATCTCCGGCATCCCCGACGCCGCAGCTGCCGAACGCCTCCGCGCCTCCACCGACGCAGGCGGCGCGTGGCTTACCGGCCCTCCGCCCCCCCCCCCAGACCAAGTGATTTTGCAGAAAAATTGGGACACACCCACACCGACACCAACTTGGAAAATGACAACGTCATAAAACGCCGGTCATTGGAACACAACGTGTCCGGTGTTGTCGGCAACCGCCATGAATTTATCGGAATATCTAACAACACAATCGCCGGAAAAGCTCGCGCTGATAAAGGCGCAGAAAGGCTTACTGGCGGCTCTAAAACGAGGTCTGTGGAGAAGAATCCAAGCCGAGGAGAGAATGCTCATCCCAAGCAAGTGGGCGTCTCGGGCGCAGATGCGCGACGAGATGCCGTTCCACAACAGGGAAATCCACGCCAAAATGGAACAGCACCGAGTGACATGGTGGCACGACAAAGAGATGGCGAAGGTAGTGTTTCAGCCACCGGACGTATGGGATCACCTCCCACCCCGCCCCCCGAAACACACGCCGCCAACGGCGTCCGCTACGTCCCCCTCGTCACCGCCATAGTCAAAGGCATGGTGCCCACCGGCACCGACCGACCCCGCCCCTACCTTTCCCGTGCCAAACGCCTCCTCGCCAAAGATGTGATGAGCACCCAATAAAGTGCCAGACACTTTTTTCCTTTGACTCTCGATTTTCGCTCGGCACGGGTTGGCTGCGCACCACACTTTTGGAGTGCGGTGGCAGAGGGTGCGAAGTGATAACGTAGCACCCGCCGACACCGCTTTCGCAGATGCAGCAACCTCACGGTTACCAGCGTCTTCCGTAGCGCACATAACGCAGATTGCTAAGTCTGCTTGAAGCGGAGCGGTTCTTCTGGTGCGCACTTTCATGGGCGCGCTTCGCGCACACGCAGCAGACTTGGCAGTCTGCGATACGGGTGTCTCCCGCCGCTTTGAAAGCGGTGTCGGCGGGCACGGAGGTGAACTCCGCGCCCTCTGCCACCGCACTCCATAAAACCGCGCACCAGCCCCAACGCATTTTTGCCACGCAAAAAGACAATAAAGTGCCAGACACTTTTTTCATTTGACTCTCGATTTTTCGCTCGGCATGGGCTGGCTGCGCACCACACTTATGACGAAACAAATTCTAAAGGGCACTCCTAAAAATAAATCTGCATGTCCGAAAACATCGGTGTTTTTCGCCCCGTAGGGACGCAACCCGTGTCTGCCGCAGCTGTTGCGTCCCTACGGGACGCGGGAGTGGGGGTGGCATTTTCACGGGACTAAAGTCCCGTGCTACCGACATTTCGTCCCTACGGGACGGGAGATGCACCAACCCCAAATTTATTTTTAGGAGTGCCCTTGCAAGGAACAGATTGTTAATATGTTATTTTTCAACGAATTACAAACTGAGATTTTGGGCATTTTTAGCGACTAACACGAACGTCTGAAACCCCAAGTTCCTTCTCCGATTTGTCCGCGCCTTCGCGGGGTTGGAACTAACGACCGACACCCAAAGATAAATGGCGCTACTCTTCGCGGAGGCATTCTTTGGGCATTTCGGAGGCGGGGATGCGGGTGACGGCGGCACCGATGGCAACGAGTTTTTTGTCGAAGTTTTCGTAGCCGCGGTCGAGGTGGTAGATGCGTTGCACCCATGTTTGGCCTTTGGCAGCAAGGGCGGCGATGATTAGGGCGGCACTGGCACGGAGGTCAGAGGCCATCACGGGAGCACCAGTTAGGGCGGACGTTTCCTTCACAATCGCGGTGTTGCCCTCAATGGCGATGTCGGCACCCATGCGGCGAAGCTCAGGGACGTGCATGAAGCGGTTCGGATAAATGCGCTCGGTGACAAGGCCGATGCCCGGCGTGACCGCCATGAGCGCAGTGAATTGCGCCTGCAAATCCGTCGGAAAACCCGGATGGGGCATCGTCACGATGTCAACGGGGCGGAAGCGGCTGGGTTCGCCGCGCACACGGAGGGCGTCGGGGCCAGCGTCAGAGACTTCGACACCAGCTTCGTTGAGCGCGTTGAGAAATGCGCCGAGGTGTTCGCGGATTGCGCCGCGCACAACGACGTCGCCGCCAGTGATTGCGCCCGCGAGCAGGTAGGTGCCCGCCTCGATGCGGTCGGGGAGCACGGCGTAGTCGCAGCCGTGGAGTTTTTCGACGCCAGTGATTGTAAGCATCGGGCTGCCGATGCCTTCGATTTTTGCGCCCATCGCGACGAGCATTTTGCACAGGTCGGCGATTTCGGGTTCGCAAGCGGCGCAGTCGAGGCGCGTGACGCCTTCGGCGCGGACGGCGGCCATCACGATGTTGGCGGTGCCGGTGACGGTGCTGCCGTAGCGCCCGCCGAGAAAGACGTAGCTGCCGCGCATGGCCGAGGCGTCAACGTGGATGTTGCCGTTGGGCTTGGTGATAATGCAGCCGAGTTGGGCGAGGCCTTTTTCGTGGAGGTCAAACGGGCGGTCGCCGATGACACAGCCGCCAGGCTGGGCAACTTCGGCAGCGCGGAGGCGTCCGGCGAGTGCGCCGAGCAGGCAGATGGAGGCGCGCATTTTGCGAACGATGTCGTAGGGTGTGCGCGGGTGGATTTCGCGGGCGGTGATGCGCCAGACGTGCGGCTCAAGTTCGAGGGTCTCCGCGCCTTGGTGACGCAGGATTTCGAGCATGTAGCGCGTGTCGCTCAGGTTGGGGACGTTGCGCAAGACGCATGGCTCGTCGGTGAGCAGCGTAGCGGCGAGCATCGGCAGGGCGGCGTTCTTCGCGCCAGAGACAGAAACGGTGCCAGCCAGTGGCAACCCTCCAGAAATACGCAACACATCCATATTTGCCGGAGAGTAGCGGTGGCGTTTTTTAGCGGCAAATGAAATCCCGCAGCAGGCAGGGGCAACTCGCAAAAAAGAAGACGGGCTTCCCGTGCAGGGAAGCCCGTCAGGCCGTCTTATTTTGAAAAAAACGACAACCGACGCGAAGGGTGCGCAACACACGCCACACCCCGCTCGTCGGTTTCTAATATCCCCCGTAGAGACTGGTGCTGGCAGGCTGGACGACACTCGGCAAGGGCAGCATCAGAGACGGGTCAAGCCCTTCCTCGTCGTCTATTTTTGAATCGGTCGTCGAGCCTTGGTCGTTACGGTCATGCCGGTTTTCGGGATTGAACGGGACAATCGCGATGGGCTGCTCGCTTATTTCGACGACATTGTCGCTGGTAAGGAGCCGCTGATAATCCGAGAACTGCGCACGCTCATTTTTCTGGTTGGTCCAACGGCGGAAGGTGACGACATCGCCTGCACGAATGAGCACCTCCTTCCCCAAATCCTTATACTGCGGCACAACACTCACTGCCCCTTTGAGACAGCTCACTTTGGCGTAGTCGTCGCCCTGCTCGACAACGAACGACGAGTAGATTGCGGGCGGCGCGGGTGGCGGCACTTGCGTGACTCGCAGGACAATGTAAGGGGTCGTCACCTTGATTTCGGACAGTGGCATTTTCAAATTGCGCACCTCCGCCAAGACGCGACCGAAGGCCAGCCAAGTGTTGATTTTTGAATGGGTCGGTTCGGCGGCTACGGTGTGAAAATCTTTTTGTGCCAAGGCGGGAGAGGCCGAGATTTGAAACGAGACGAGGCTAAAATCAGTGGCCTTCTCGACGACGAAGCGCAACCCGTTTTGGCACCACAAACTGACATCCGTCTTTTCCTTATCTCCTGTGACGAACTGCAGCCGGTCAACGGTTCGGAGCGTCTCGTTCTTTCGCAGCGCACGACGCTCGCCCGCCGCGTCAACGATGTCAACCTGCCCTCTCACCTTTCCGACGTGAACCCTCCCGTCGGTCATCGCCGCGCCGAGAGACGCAGTGGTGAGTGCTGAAAGCACGAGCGTGGTAAAAACTTTAATAAGCGAATTTTTCATACGCATTCGGTTGTATGGAAACGGGAGTGCAGCGCAAGAAGTATTTTTCGGTTCCGTCGCTATTTTGAGTGGGGCAAAGGACGGGGCGCACCCCCTCTGCTACCGCACACCAAAGTGCCATCTCACCCCTCATAGACCTTGGAGCGGTGCCCCACGGTGACAACGAGGACCAACAATCGCCTGTTGATGATTTTTCCAATGATTCGATAATCACCCACGCGCCACCGCCACAAACCGCGCAATTTGTCGCGCAAGGGTTTTCCAAAACGGTCTGGCTCTCCGCCCATGACGCGGGTGCGGAGGTAGTGAATTATCTCGTCTTGCACGGCATGGTCAAGGCGGCGCAAGTCCCTTTCGGCATCGGCCTGAAACTCAAAATCCCAACTCACGGAACACCTCCTCAAAACTGCGTGTGTGGCTTTCGCCAGCTTCCAGCTTAGCGAGACGCGCCTCGGCGAGGGCGATGTCAGCGGCGTCCTCTTCCTCTTCGATTTTGTCCATGACGATGCGTTTTGCGAGGGCTGCCGGCCTCACACCTTGTTTTTTTGCGATTTGGCGGAAGAGAGTTTCCTCGATTGGCGGAAGAGAGATTGCAATCATGCGCCGGAGGCTGTTGGCGATGCGGTTTGTGGGCAAGTATTTTTCGGTTCCGTCGCTATTTTGAGTGGGAAGCTGAGCACACAGCAGCCCCGAAGGGACGGTTGTCCCTTCGGGGCTGTTTTCACTTATGCGGGCTGCTTGTTAGCGGGCGGCAGGAGCGGGAGTCGGTGCGGCGGTCGGCGCAGGCGCGGGTGCTGGTGCGGGGGGCGGCGCGGGCGGGAGGATGTCCACCAGCTCGACCTCGAAGGTCAGTGTTGCCATCGGCGGGATGCCCTCGCGCCCTTCGTCGCCGTAAGCGAGGCTGGAGGGGATGTAGAGGAGGATTTTTCCACCCTTTGCGATTTTTTGAAGACCCTCTGTCCAGCCCGGAATTACCTCGTTGAGGCGGAACTCCGCAGGCTGATTGTTGCGGTTGGCGGTGGAGTCAAAAACGGTGCCGTCAATGAGCTTGCCCGTGTAGAGTGCTTTGACGCCGCTGGCGGCGAGTGGCTTTTCGCCGACGCCGGGCGCGAGGATTTTGTAGCGCAGGCCAGTCGCGGTGGTTTGGATGCCCGGCTCTTTGTCAACCTTGAGCAGGTAGTCGAGATTGTCCTGTTTGAGTTTTGCAATTTTGGCCTGTTGCTTGGCCTCAATTTTCGGGCGGTTTGCGTCGGCCTTTTCCTTCAGAAATTGGTCGAGAAAGGGGATGACGGCGTTGAACTCTTTATCGCGTTCTTGCCCTTCCGCGCCGGTGCGAAGGCCCTTGACTAAGATGTCAAGCTCCGCAGGCGAGAAGCCAAAGACTTCGAGCGGAAAAGGTGCCTGCCCTTTGGAGAAATACCAGCCGAGAAGCTCGAGTGCCTGTGCCTTTTGCGCAGCAGTGAGCGGCGGCTTGGGCGCGACGGGCGCGGCGGGCGCAGCAGCGGCGGCAGGCGCAGCCCCGTGCGGGTGCGTGTGCGCGGCGGCGGTATTGTCGGCAAACAAAGCCGGTGTGGAAGACAGGGTGGCAAGAGCCAGCGCGATAACAGTAGTTTTCATGCGTGTTGGATGTGTGTGAAAAAGGGGACGCAGGTTGTTGTTTCTCCGCACGGCGTCAAGGATGCATTTTTTTCGGGGAAGGCGGGCGGCGAGGCGGGCGGTGCCCCTGCCCTGCTCTTTGCGCTTGCGACGGGCGGGACGGCGGGGCAGACAGCGCAAACATGACTCGCCGGACGTTTTTTCCGCTGCTGCTGCTTGGCGTTGCTGCGCCTGCTGCCGTTTTTGCCGCCCCGCCTGCCGCCGTAGCCGCGCCGGAGTGGCGCGACATGCTGCGCGAGGAATTGCGCCTGCGCCAGAGTGCGCCGACGCCGGAGATGCAGAAGGCGTTTCACGATGTCGCGCCGGAGATGGCGCGCTTGGGCGAGGCGTTTGCCAAAACCGCTTACCCGAAAAATCTCCCGCTGGGGCGCAAAAACTTTTTGTCGCTTGTGCGCAATCTCGGAATGCGCCACCCCAACGCCGCCGAGCTGCGCCAGTTTCTCCACCCGAATAAAAAGCCGTGGGACGGCTACACAGGTCCCTCCGACGGCAATTTCCACATGCTCTTCAACACTGGCACGCTCAACTTGGACACCGCCGACGGTGCCTCCAAAGACCACCCCGCACGCCGTCTCGCCAAGCAGCATCTCTCCTTCTGGGCGGGGCAATCTCACGTCAAGGCGCTCACGCAAACCCTCTGTGCCACCATCCGCGCCGAGCAGGCCGACACCGCCGCGCTCTGCGCCGACACCGCGAAACGCGCCGCGTTCAGCGCGAAGTTTCGCGAGGCGTGGGCGAAGCGTTATTCCGGCAAAAAACTCTCGGACGGCGACATCGCGTTTGCCGAGGCGATGCTGGCCTACACGGCGTAGCGGCAGGGAGCGGAGCAGAGTAGCACAGACAAGACGGTTCCTCGCTACCTTGAGTGAAATGCGTTTCGAGAGGGGGAATAGGTCTCATAGGTCTTATAGGTCCTATACGACCTATCCGGTGGACTCGCAACGCAGGCGCAACGCAGCCACTGGCGCGTCCGTTACTCGATGATTTGTTTTGTGAAAAACCGGCGTTCGGGGTCTTTGGGTTTGCCGATAAATTGCAACGAAAGCGGCACACCCGATAAGGCAAAGGCGTCACGCACTCCCGCCATCAGGTAACGCTCGTAAGCCTTGTCCACACGCTCCTTCGAGTTGCAAAATAGACGCACCATCAGCGGCCTCGCACTCGTCTGCACCGCATAGTAACACTTGAAACGTTTGCCACTCACCATGCGCGGCGGCTGACGTTCCATGAGGTCGTGGATGGTTTTGTTGAGACGCCCCGTCGGGAGTTGTTTGCTCTGGCGGTCACGCACACCACGCGCCGCATCGAGCAATTCGCCAATGTTCAGCCCCGTTTCCGCCGAGACAAATAGCACCGGCGACTCCGGCAAAAAGAACAATTCGCGCCTGACCGCCTCCGCGTATTTGACGCGAAACTCCGCCTCCGTTTTGTAGCCCTCCACGCTGCCGCCGCCTTTGGCAAAAGACTTCTGCGCCAAATCCCACTTGTTCACAATCACCACCAAACCCGCGCCCGACTCGACAACTTGCCCTGCAAGCTGCTTGTCGAGGCGCGTCACTCCGCTGGCGGCGTCGAGCACGAGAAACACGACATCGGCACGGGCAAGCGCACGGTCGCCGCGTAGCGAAGAGAGAAAATCCAGCGCGTCTTGCTTCGTGGGAGCGCGGCGTCCGGCGGTGTCGAGCAGCTCAAAGCGCGTCGCTGTGCCGTCGGACGCGGTGTGGTCAAGCGTGGCGCGAACGGTGTCGCGAGTCGTGCCAGCGACCTCGCTGACGATGAGGCGCGGCGAGTTGAGGAGGCGGTTGCCGATAGAACTTTTGCCAACATTGGGACGCCCCGCGAGACATACGCGGATGAGCGGCAAACGCGGCGCAGGCACAGGCGCAGGCACGGCGGCTGCACCGTCCGGCGCACCGTCCACCCCGTCCACTCTGTCCACCTTGTCCACCCCGTCCACCCCCGCCGTCGCCGCACCATCTGCCACACCCGCGTCCGCCACCGCCGCCGTGTCCCCGCCGAGTGCCTCTTTAATCTTCCCCACCAAATACGAGATGCCCGTCCCGTGTTCGGCGGACACCAGCACTGGTGCGCCCAAGTGCATCGCAAAAAAATCTCCTTGGTTCGCGGCGCGGCTTTCGTTGTCCGCTTTGTTTGCCACGAGGATGACGGTCTTGCCGTAGTGCCGCAGCTTGTGCGCGATTTCCAAATCCAGCGGCGCACAGCCAGCCGTCACGTCCACCACTAACAAAACTACCTTCGCGGCGTTGATTGCGAAACCCACCTGCTCCTCGACGGCGTCGGCGATGACCTTCGGAGTGAGCGTCGTGTAGAGGCCGATGCCACCCGTGTCCATGAGCAGGTAAGCCCCGTTGGCAACCTCCTCGGCGATGAGGTCGCGCGTGACGCCCGGCAGGTCGTGAACGATGGCGACGCGCCGCCCGACGAGGCGGTTGAAGAGACGGCTTTTGCCCACATTGGGGCGGCCAACGATGGCGACGCTGCGCGAGATTTCGGTGCTTTCGGTGCTGTGTTGCATGTGCCGAGCACAGTGCCGCCACCGCCCCGCCGTGACAAACATTCGTTTTCCGCCACGCCGCCCACCGCCTCCACTTCCTCCGCGCCCTCGTCTCCGATTTCGCGTTGAACAACGCCCCCGTGCGCCTGTCTTATACGCGCTACACTCATGCGTCATATTTCTCAAAACGACTTTTCGCCCGTCGCCTCTGCGCCGCGCGCCCGCCGCCGTGCTCTGCTCTCGCTGAGTGCTCTCGCCGCTGCCGCCGTGGCGTGGCCGCACGCCGCCTCCGCCGCGCCGCCGCCGCCGAAAGCCGCCAAACCCGTCGCCGCCAAAGTCACCCCCGTCAAGTTTGCGGCTGCTACCGCCCCGCTCCCGAGCCGGTCCGTCATCCCCGCCGCGCCCGCGCAATGGGACCCGCCCAACCCGCCCGTGCTCAACCCCGCCGAGCTTGTCGGCCCGTTCATCCTTGTTGACGAATCTCTCCCGCAAGTCATCGCGCTCTACGAAAACATTTCCGGCAAAATCGTCTTGCGCACGCAGACGCTCCCCGCGCTCAAAATCAACTTCAGCTCGTCCAACCGCATCTCGCGTGCCGATGCCGTCACCGCCTTCGAGACCCTGCTAAGCCTCAACTCCGTCAACATCGTCCCCGTCGAGGGCACGGCATTTTGCAAAGCCACGCTCAACGCCTTCGCGACGCAAGACGCGCCGCCGCTCTACACCGACGCCGCCGAGGTCGCCAAGCTGCCAAGCTCCGAGCGGCTTGTCTCGCGACTTTACGTTTTCAAAAACATCCCTGCCGCCTACGCCGTCACGCCGCTCACGAGCCTCGTCAACCGTGTGCGTGGCGACACCATCACCTTCAGCCCCCTCGGCAACGCCATCCTCCTCGTCAGCACCGTCAGCAACATCCGCCGCGCCGAGACGATTTTTGCCCACCTCGACGAGCCGAACGACGTCGTGCTCTACAAGCTCCAGCACATCGGCGCCTCCGACCTCAAACGCCAGTTCCTCGCCCTCCAAGGCGGCAAAAAGCCCATCCAAACAATCTTGGGCGGCGACTTCACCCTCGAGGCCGACGACCTCTCGCAGACCGTCATGGTCATCACCCAGACCGCGAACCACGAAAAAATCAAACGCCTCATCGAGCAGTTAGACCGCGTGAACGTCTCGCTCAAAAACTACCCAGTCAAAAATGTTCGCGCCAGCGACCTGCGCAAAACTCTCCTCTCGCTCGCCTCTGCGGCCAGCGGCATCGCGCCCGGTGCCAAACCGCTCCCGGGCGGCGGCGTCGCCAGAAACGTCCTGCGCAACCTCTTGCTCGCAGACTTCGTCATCGAGGCCGACGACCTCTCCAACCAGCTAATCGTCATCACGCTCCCCGAGAACCAAATCAAGGTGGAGGAACTAATCAAATCGCTCGATAAAAACGAAGCGGAGCTGAAGTTCTACAAACTCAAAAACCTCCGCCCAACCGACGTCAAACGCCTCGTGCTCTCTTTGCAAGGCACCGGCGTGGCACCCGTCAAAGGCGCACCGCCAAGACTCGCTGTGGGGGCGTTTGTCGGCGACTTCACCATCGAGGCCGACGACAACACGGGGCAGCTGCTCGTCGTCACCCGCGCCGAAAATCACAAAAAAATCACCGACCTAATTGCGCGTTTGGACACCGCCCAGATGACGCTCCATTTCTATCCGGTCAAAAATCTCCGCGCCTCCGAAATCAAGCGCATCATCGTCTCACTGCAAACCACCGCCGTCCCCGCCGCCAAAGGCGCTCCACCCAAAACCTCCCCCGGTATGCTCACGGGCGACTACACGCTCGAAGCCGACGATGTCTCCAACCAAATCATCGCCTTCGCACTCCCCGAAAATCAAGTCCGCCTGAAAGGGCTTATCAGCGTGCTCGACAAAAACGAGACGGAGCTGAAGTTCTACAAATTAAAAAATCTCCGCCCGAGTGACATGAAACGCCTCGTGCTCTCTTTGCAGGCAGGCACCGCCGCACCGCCCGTCAAAGGCGTGCCTCCGAAACTCGCCACCGGGACGTTTGTGGGCGACTTCACCATCGAGGCCGACGACAACACGGGGCAAATCCTCGTCGCCACCCGCGCCGAAAATCACAAAAAAATCGAGGAGCTAATCGCCCGCTTAGACACCTCGGAAGCACTGCTCCATTTCTACCCGATACGAAATCTCCGCGCCTCCGAAATCAAGCGCATCATCGTCTCACTGCAAACACTCGCCGGCCCGCCCGCCAAAGGCGCACCGCCCAAAACGCCCGCCGGCCTACTCATCGGCGACTACACCATTGAGGCCGACGACATCTCCAACCAGCTCGTCGTCGTCACCGTGCCCGGCAATCACAAAAAAATAGCCGAGCTTGTCGAGCAGCTCGATAAGGCGAAGGTCGTCCACAAGTTTTACGAAATAAAACACCTCCGCGCCTCCGACGTTAAAAAGTTTGTCCAGAACCTCCAAAACGCGCAGGTCGGTGCGCCCGCCCGCCCGGGCACCCAGCAGGGCAAAGACTCGTTCCGCAACCTCGTCGGCGGCGATGTCGCGATGGAGGCAAACGATATGGCGAACACGCTCCTCGTCGTCGCCCACCCCGAAGCGCAAGCCAAAATCGGCGAAATCATCACCGAGATGGATACGAACTCGTCGGAGTTGATGGTCTTCAAAATCAAACACCTCAAAGCCACGAAAATCAAACGCCTGCTCGACGCCCTACGCACAGGCCGCAGCCAAGACGGCACCACCCCAGTCGCCGCCAACCGCACCCCCACCAACACCGACCCCAACGCCGTGCGCAACCTCCTCGGCGGCGACATCACCATCGAGGCCGACGACTTCGCAAACCAGCTAATCGTCGTCGCCCAACCGCAAATCCGCGAAAAAGTCCGCGCCCTCATCGGCCAACTCGACCAAGACAACGCGCCGCAGACCACGAGCGAAATCATCGGCCTGAAACACTCCGAAGTGGAGAACACCGTCCGCGCCCTCTCCGTCATCGTCACGGGCAAAAGCGGCGGCCTCGTGCAAGTCGAAGGCGGCGCACGCTCGTTCGCCAGACAAGAGGCCGTCGGTGGTCTCGCCAACGTCAGCACAGGCGTCAACGCCTACCGCACGTTCTCCTTCACCAACCGCACCGACGTCCCGGGTGCCTCTGTGCAGCAAGCCTCGCGCACCACCACCTCCTCCGCTGGCTCGCCGCGCTCGTTCTCCGAATACGTCACCGTCTCCGGCGAAGAACGCACCAACCGCCTCATGATTTTTGGCACCGCAGACGACCTGCGCCAATTGAAGGAAATCGTTTCCAAGCTCGACGTGCCGCTGCCGCAAGTGCGCATCGAGGCCGTCGTCGTCGAAGTCTCGCTCACCACAGGCGAGGCCAGCGGTCTCGACACACTCGGCCTCGGCTACAAATCCGTCGGCAACGTCGGCACCATCGGTGCGCCCGAATACAACTTCGGGGCATCCTCGCCGAATGTCCCGGGCAGCAACTCCGCACCATTTTCCGTCACCGGTTCGCTGAAAGATTTTTCCCTCTCCGTGCTCTTCGGTCTGGCGGAGCGCAACAGCCGCGTGCGCATCCTCTCCGCGCCACTCATCAACACCTCGCACAACCAGCCCGCCACCGTCTTTGTCGGCGAAGAGCACCCCGTCATCACCTCCTCGATGACCGACCTCTCCAACACCACCTCGACGCGCTCCAGCATCACGGCCAAGCCAATCGGTCTCTCGCTCAGCGTCACACCGCGTGTCGGCTCAAACGGCTCTGTCGAGATGAAAGTTGACCAGAGCAACCAAAGTGTCACGCGCACCGTTTTGGTGGATAACAACGAGCAGCCCATCATCTCCATGCGCAGTGCCTCTGCCTACCTCATCGCCAACGACAATGAGACCGTTGTCCTCGCTGGACTCCAATCTTACCGCGAAACGGAAACCACAGGTGTCATGTGGCTCCTCGGAAGCATCCCGCTCCTCGGGCGTCTCTTTCGGCCAGAAACCAGTGAAACCACTCGCACCGAAATCGTCATTTTCCTCAAACCGCACATCTTCACCCCGGGTTCTACCAAATCCGATTCTCTGCCCGGTCTCGCCCCCGGCTCTCTCACGCGCCCCGACGCCAAAGGCTACATTGACAACGGGCGTTTTAGTGCCGTGAGTCTCACCGACGACGAATTAGCTGTAATCGAAAAAATCCGCCGTCGCCACGCCGCCGCCTCCGCCGCCACCCGTGCCGCCCAATCCCCCCCCGCCACCAAAAAAGAAAGCCGCACCGGTGCCGGTGCCTCGGTCTCGCCTGTCCCGCCTGCCCCTGTTGTCCCTGCCGCCCCTGCTGCCTCGGCTGCCTCGGTTGCCCCGGTCTCGCCTGTTCCGGCTGCTCCGTCTACTGGCGTTTCACCTCCTCTCGCAGGAAGTCCTGTGGGCACCCGTTAACGGTGTCCCCAAGCCCGCCGCTGGCACCCTCGCCAAATAGTGCCCAAAACACGAAGGACATTTTTGAAACCACATGTGGCTTGAAGCGCTGAAGGCGCGTCGTCATAATAGCCTATGGCGTAGCCATAGGATACGGACGGTCTCTCCACGGTGGGCTGAAAGCCCACCTTAACACAGCAGCGCATAAATAACGTCCGTGACGAAAGTTAAGGTGGGCTTTCAGCCCACTGTGGGCGGGGCATTCCTATTCCTATGGCTACGCCATAGGCTATTATGAAACCGCGCCTTCAGCGCTCGATGCCACAATAAAGTGCCAGACGCTTTTTCGCTTGCAGGCTGGATTTCTTGGGATTTCCCGTCGCAAATCTCCCTCACAATTCAGCACCCGCATCTTTCAAGAACGGTGACCACAAGCACAAACAAAACACCCGTGCCGCACATTTTCCCTCCGCCTGCCACAATAAAGTGCCAGACGCTTTTTCGCTTGCAGGCTGGGTCTCTTGGGATTTCCCGTTGCAAATCTCCCTCACAATTCACCACTCACATCTTTCAAGAACCAGTGACCACAAGCACAAACAAAACGCCCGTGCCACTCACACAGGAGCTACCGCAGCCACACTGTGTGCAGTGGCGACAACAACGGGATAGGTCTTATAGGACCTATAGGACGTATAAGTCCTATACGACCTATGTCCTATGCGACCTATAAGCCATATAGGCATGTAAGCCAATATAAGACCTATCCCGTTGGGCACCCCGTGCCCCCTCCCGCGCTGCTTACTTCGCGTCTTGTTTGAGGAGGCGGACAGGCCCCAAGAGGCCGGCGGGTTGCAGGGGGGAGTCTTTCCGGTAGTAGTACCAGATGTTGAAAGTCTTGCGTCCGGCGGAGGGGCGAGGGGTGTTTTTGATGAACCAGTCGGGATAGGATTTCACGGCGCGGCCTTGTTCGCCGCGGTCGCTGCCCCACTCAAAGTCGGCGGGGAATTGTTCGTCGCCAATCAGACGGTTCGCCCAGTTGTTGGTGACGCGCACGACAAGCTCGTTAGCACCAGAATGCAGGTGCGCCGTGATGTCCGATTTGTAGGGAGGATTCCACAGAACACCAGCAGGCACACCATTGATTTCGAGTTCGGCGATGTCGTGAAGTTCGCCGAGGTCGAGGACGATGCGTTTG
>JAITPT010000239.1 GCA_031289285.1 Puniceicoccales bacterium | reverse complement strand
TGGTTTCCCATGACGGCGTATGTGAGCACTTGGACGCCGCAGAAGTCTGCGACTTGGTGCAGATGCTTTCGCATGATTTCTTTTGCGGAGTCGTCGAAGAGGAGGCTACCGCCTCTTGCTCGTGATATCAGGTGATAGACGCATGAGTCTGTCATGCTGAGGAGTCGTTTTGAGTGAGACATGTTTGTGTGTGATGTGAGTTTTGAGTGTGAGTTTGGTGAATGAACCAAAACGGCGGGAAAGCTACCCCCAACGAAGAGATGAGTCAACCAGAAAAAATGGCTGCTATTTAATAAAAACTTGTGAGAGGAGTTGAGGTGTGTTTTGCTGCGAGCTTCAATGAATATGCGACGAGACGATAATTCACGAAATGCTTGGCGACGGGAGGCGGGACAGGCGAGTTTGCCGGAGGTTCACCGTAGCATTGCGGTTCCTGCGAAGGGACGGTTTGTGTTTTTTCGGAAAATGGCGGCGTTTGCGGGGCCGGGGTTTTTGGTGGCGGTTGGCTATATGGACCCGGGAAACTGGGCGACCGACCTCGCGGGCGGTTCGCGGTTCGGATACACGCTGCTGTTCGTCATTTTGCTTTCAAACCTGATGGCAGTGCTGCTGCAACACCTGTGCGTAAAACTCGGCGTTGTCACCGGACGCGACCTCGCGCAGGCGTGTCGCGACCACTACCCGCGCCCGACGGTCTGGTTTCTGTGGGTGCTTTGCGAACTGGCGATTGCGGCCTGCGACCTCGCAGAAGTCGTCGGCTCGGCAATCGGTTTGCAGTTGCTATTTGGCATCCCGCTGCTCTGGGGGTGCGTCATCACTTGCGCCGATGTGCTCGCGGTGCTGTGGCTGCAACACCGCGGGTTCCGCTTGGTGGAGGCCGTGGTCATCGCGCTGATGGCGACCGTCGGCGCGTGTTTCGCGGCGGAACTATTTTTTGCAAAACCGAGCATCAGCGGTGTGCTCGCGGGCTTTTGTCCGAGCAGCGAAATCGTTGCCAACAGCGAAATGCTCTACGTGAGCATCGGCATTCTCGGCGCGACCGTCATGCCGCATAACCTCTACTTGCACTCCTCGATTGTGCAGACACGCGCCTTCGAGCGCACGGCGGAGGGCAAGCGCGAGGCGGTGAAGTTCGCAACGATTGACTCGACCACCGCCCTCGTGTTCGCGTTTTTCATCAACGCTGCCATTTTGATTTTAGCGGCGGCGGCGTTCCACACGCAGGGTCAGGTGGTTGACGAAATCCAAGAGGCGCACCGCCTTCTCAGCCCGACCCTTGGCGCGACCCTTGCGAGCACACTCTTTGCGGTGGCGTTGTTGGCGTCGGGGCAAAACTCGACCATCACTGGCACGCTTGCTGGCCAAATCGTCATGGAGGGCTTTTTGAATTTCCGGCTCGCGCCGTGGCTTCGGCGCTTAGTGACGCGGGCGATTGCGCTCGTCCCCGCCGTAGTCGTCATCGGCCTGTTTGGCGAAAACCGCACGACCGACCTGCTCATCGCCAGCCAAGTCGTTTTGAGTATGCAGCTCGGTTTTGCCGTCTGGCCGCTCCTACGTTTCACGGGCGAAAAAGCAAAGATGGGCGAGTTCGCAAACCCGCCGTGGGTGAAAGTCTGCGGCTGGGCGAGCGCGTTTCTCATCATCACACTCAATCTGAAACTGCTCTGGGACACAGCGGCGGAGTGGTTCACCTAAGCCCTTTAAAAAATAAAAAAAGTGCTTGCGCTGTTTTTTGAAATCTCCATAACCGTTCGCCTTCCGCAGCACAAATCGGGTTAGTAGCTCAATGGTAGAGCAGTTGCCTTTTAAGCAATTGGTTCGGGGTTCAAATCCCCGCTGACCCACCAATTTTGTTTTTGTCAGACGAGAAAACCCGCGCAGCACGGCGCGGGTTGTTTTGTTTTTCGGAGAGGCCAAGTGGGAAAAGACCGCGCCGTGCATCTACTCGAAGAGCAACGTCACCACGTTCGTCAAGGTCTCGCCTGCGACAAGCCCGCCGTCTCGTTTTTGGGCGAGCACGCGGCGCACCCGCGCCTTCCGCTGCAAGGCAGCGTCGCGTGTCATTTGCACCTCCATTGTCGCACGCCCCGTGACGGGCGGCGTCCCCAGCGGCGTGAAACTCAGCGGCATCCCGTGCCACGCAAAATCAATTTTCCAGCCGCCGATATTTTTCGGTGCAGGCGCGGTGAGCAGTGCCGGATTTTCGAGGACAAAGGCCGGCACACTCCGCGAGTTCACCAGCACGGTGACCGCCGTCGGTTCGCGGCGGATTTGCGCGAGCAGCGAGGGCGTCGCGCCCGTGCGCAGTCCCTCGCGCACGAACGGCAGCGGGTCGCATCCGTAGAGGTTGTAGCCGTTCCAGAGGCCGTGCCTGTTGGGCGCGCCGAACTCCTTTTGTTTGCGTGCATACCATTGGCCGAAGTTGGGCGAGATACGCAGCCCCATCTCAAAATGCAAATGGGCGCGTTCTTTTGAAAACCCGCCCGCGCCGTCGGAGCGTCCCATCACGCCGAGCTTGTCCCCCGCCTCCACTGCCGCGCCGGCCTTCAAGCCCGAGTCCACCGCGCTCAGGTGCGCGTAGAGCGTGTAAAAAGACAAACCCTCCTCGCTGTGGCTCAACACCACGTAGCGCCCGTAGGCACCGTTGGGGGTCGGGGCGACATGCGCGACAACGCCCGCAATCGCGGCGCGCACCACATCCGTTGGTTCGCGGCGGCGGTTGCGCGAATGCGGGCGGATGTCCAGCCCCTCGTGAAACCGCCCGCCGGAGTTTCGCGCCGTCCCAAACAAGCCGGTAGAAGGGTCGCCCGATGCTGACGCTTGCACTATCTTTTCCCAAGGAGTCTCGGCAGTGACAGGCAGCGGTGTCGGCCAGACAAAGCGCCCGCGCCCGATATCCACAGCGAGCGACGCAGTAGAGGCAGACGCCGAGGACGCCGACAGCGACGCAAACTCCGACGACGGCTCGCTCGCCGCTGCCACTTTTCCCGCCGCCCCCGCCTGTGTTTTTTTCCGTCCATCGCACCCGTTTGTAAAGACGAGCGACGCCACCGCGACCACTGCTGCACCGACCACGCAAATGGCGGCGAGACGGTTTCTGCGGAGACGCCTGCGGAGCGGTGCCCTGTCATCCGTTGCTACAATTCTCTTTGCGGGAGGCATATTTTTCCGGCGGCGGTTGTGGTCGCTTTGCAAGCGCGGTCCCTTACTTGCCCCCCTCTCTTTGCTTACGCAGAATGAGGATGGTTTTCCGAAGGTCGTTTTGGAGGTCAAACGCCTGTCCTTTTAGTTCTTCCTCGTTTTTGTAGGGCAGATTTATGCCAAACAGCAAGGCCCCCGTTTTGACTTGTTCGCTGAGGATGAGCGAGCCGACGGGATTGCCGTTCACGAAAAGAAAGAGGCGATTTCCGCCATCTTGGACACGGGTAATCGTCTGTGCGTAGAGGCGGTTGGTGGCGGTCGGGGTCAGTAGCACACGCAGCTGGACCATGTCCCATTTGTCAGCTCCCACCGCGTAAGTGGCCTTCACCGCGCTCGCGTCGAGGAAGTGCTCCTCGGTGGCGACAGCCGCCTCAAGACTGCGGTATCTTCTCGGCGTGTATTTTGGGTCAAGATTTTTTCTCGCGATCTCGTCGGGCATCGCAAAATCGTGAATTAAGGGCGACCCGGGTTTCCCCGCGCCTTCCAACTCACGAGGCGTCGCCTCGAAGTGGAGAGTTGCACGGTATGTGATTGCGTCGTTTGCGCAGCCACCGAGAAAGACAGCGGTGAAAAGGGCGGCGAAGGCGGTGAAGATTTTTTTGGTCATGACGGGAAACGGGAAGAGTTAGCTGAAGGTAACTAAAGTTAGCTGAAAAAGTGAGGGTGGGACAGTGGCGGCGAACCGTGCGGAAGGAAAGCGGAAAACTCACGGCGCAGTCGGACGCCGCTGACCGCGCCTACCCCACGAGCGTCTCGAGCACGGGTTGGATGGCGACAAGCTGCGCAGGCTGCAACTCGTCGGTCGGCACCTCGTATTCGTCGCGAGTGCGCACGTGCAGGTAACGCTGGATGTTGTTGGCGGGTTTGCCGAGCGCACGCAGCACACGCTTGCGCTCGAGCATGAGCGCGAGCAATTGCTTGAGCACCGCCTTGTCGCCAGTTGGGTCGGAGTCGGCGGTAAAAAGCGAGAGAAAAAACTCCTCGCGGGAGGCCATCAATTGCAGGCGCGCCTCGCGCTCCTCCGCCGCGCTGTCTTTCACCTCGCGCATCCACCTGCCCAGCTCGATGCCACCGGGCAGGAAACCCTCAGCGTTTGCCGCGAGAATATCGGCGCGACTTATGTCGGCACCCTCCGGTTTGAAGACGAGACACACCACGTGGTCGCCGACTTTCAACGGTTCGCCGCTGACAGCGCAACGGCGCGAGAGAGGCTTGAATTGCCATTCCATATCCGGTGTGGCTTAGCGCGAAAACGCCGCCCACCGCAACGCAAAACCCGCCATAACGCTAATTCCCGAAAACAGGTTTCCCGCTACTTTGAATAAGAGGTGAGAACGAGAGGTAAGAATGAGAGGTAAGGGTATGGGTGCCTCGGTAAAAGCCCAACCGTAGGGACAACCTGTTGGGAACATGGGGCGTTAGCTCCGTGAAAATCCCCCCCCCCTTCCCCCCCTCCCCCCTCCCTCCCTTTCTCGCAAAAGTATTTTATTTAGCCTGGTTAATTATTCTGGCAACTTTTCGGAGGGAGTCTGGATTTGATTCGCGAATATGCTGAAAATCAAGCAGTTACACTGCGGCAAACATTTTGCACATTTGCGGCACTCGAATAAAAAGGCAGCCATTTTTTCCACTTGACCTCAAAACAGCTTGCGGCAATTAGCCACTCGGCTCCACACACAGCAGGATTATCACGAGCACAACATTGTTACCGTCCACCAACACGACAATCACGCCTTGTGCGAAATTGTGGCACCATTGCGCTTGAATAAAAAGGCAGCCATTTTTCCTACTTGACTTCAAAATAGTTTGTGGCAGTCAGCCCGCTACTCCGCACGCAGTAGGATTTAGCAAAGCACACATTGTCACTATCCATCACAACACGACAATCACATCCTATGCGGGGCTGCGGCACATTGCTCTCACTCAAAACAAGGAGAAACCCGAAAACGCGCTTGCCGCAAACGCTGTTCCGCGCATTTTCCCCCGCGCCGTTTCTTCGCAACACCATGCCCGCCGCCGTAACCACCGCCGCCGCCGCGCCCGCCGCCGCCGCCCAACCCTTTCTGGAAACCTTCCCCGCCGATGCCGCCGCGTGGCTCGCCAGCCTGCTGCCCGACATCGAGTGGCTGCGCTGGCTCGCCGTCTCGCTCATCGCCATCGTCGCCATTTTGACCGTGTTCGGGCTGACGTTTGCCTTCCTGACCGTCACCGAACGCAAGTTGCTGGGGCGTTTCCAAAACCGCTATGGCCCCAACCGCGTGAGAGTTTTCGGCGTGCGCATGTTCGGGTTTTTCCAGCCGTTTGCCGACGCCGTGAAAGCGCTCACAAAGGAGGACATCGTGCCATCCGCCGCCGACAAAGTGCTACACCTTCTCGCTCCTGCCGCGACGGTCGCCTTCGCGCTGCTGGGGCTGGCAGCGTTGCCTTTCGGGCGCGAGCTAACGGCACTTGGCGGCATGGACGCCGCGCTGCTCTATTTCTTTGCGGCGGGCGCGGCCTCGGAACTGGCGATTTTCATGGCGGGCTGGTCGAGCGGTAACAAATACTCGCTCATCGCCGCGATACGTGCGCTGGCGCAGCTTGTCAGCTACGAATTGCCGCTGTTGTTGGTGGCGGTGCCGGCGGCGGCAGTGGCGGGTGGCCTCTCGCTTACGGGCATTGTCGAGTCGCAAGGCGGCTGGCTGGGCGGCGTGTTGCCGCAATGGAACATTTTCACGCCGTGGGGGCTGGCGGGTGCGCTGGTGTTTTACATAGCCGCTCTGGCGGAGTGCAACCGCTGCCCGTTTGACCTACCGGAGGGCGAAAGCGAAATCATCGCTGGCTATCTTACGGAATATTCGGGGTTTAAATACGCGCTGTTTTTCATGGGCGAATATTTTGGGATGGCGTCGCTGGCGGGGCTGGGCGTTACGCTCTTCCTTGGCGGCTGGCAAGCGCCCTGCGAGTTTCTCCAATTTGTGCCGTCGTATCTGTGGTTTTACCTGAAACTCGTCGCCGTCATACTCAGCTTCATGTGGATGCGCGCAACCTTGTTGCGCCTGCGCATAGACCAACTCATGCGGCTCGCGTGGAAGTTTCTCGTGCCTGTCGCGCTCGTCAACTTGGCAGCCGCAGCGATTTGGCAACTGACACGCGATTGGGCAAGTGTAGCGCGCATCGTCGCATGGGCGTTGGCCTTTGCCCCTGTTGCCGCCACCTTTTTCCTCCTCGGCAAAAAACTCTCTGCGGGCAACGCCCCGCGTGTCTATCGCCACATCTGAGGGTTTCCATAATTGGAAAACGGTCCTTACCCGTGCAGGTGTTTTTTGAAGGGACATCGGACATTGGCATCGGACATCGGCATCGGCATTGGAGATGCCGTTTTATGGTTCCCCGCGATTTCGAGTGAGAGCAATGGTGCCGCCGTCCCATGCGGGCGGGATTGTTGGGTTGATGAATAGTGACTATGCGCTCTGCTATAATTCTGCTGCGTGTGAAACTGAAGGTCTGACGGCCACAAGCCATTTTGAAGTCAAGTGAAAAAAATGGCTGCCTTTTTATTAAGAGAAGTGCTAAACGTCTAACCTGGCAGCAAAGGTCGTTTAGTGGAAGGGAAAGTCATTTTTCCCAAGGCCAGCGACGGCGCACTGGGTTTGAGAGGAGCTATAGAGTTGGCGGAGGTGCCGAAAAAACGGGCAAGAACTACCAGCCTTACGGCGGGGCTTTGGGAGAAGGTAACCGCATCGGCGAAAAGAGAGCGCACAGAAGCAGAAAGGGACAAAGCGGATTTGGATGCTTATGGGGACGACAAAAAACGCCAAAGCCAGAGTTTCGAGATTAATTCTACTGGCACTTTCCGCATCCTAAATGTTTTACTGGGGAAATACACGCTCAGCATTCATCGCGGCGATGTAATTTCGACCCAGACCTTCACAGTGCCCCCCCAACCCCGACGGCGCATAATCCTAAAAACGGCAGTTGAATCGGGAGTCTTGCGGAACCTGTTGCGGCATCTGCACTTCGTGGCTTTGTTCGAAGCACCAACAGGTGCGCCTTCACAAAACCACCAAGCGCAGCTACCACAACATCTTCTCGCAATACTTCCCCTCTAACTGCCGTTTTTAGGATTATTGGATGTGCCGCTGGTTTTGCCGCCCTTCTAACCCCAACGGGAACACAATAAAGTGCCAGTCATTTTTTCACTTGCATCTTAACCTAAAAACGGCAGTGAATGCGGGCGGTTCTGCGCAATCTTTTGGCCGTCTGCGGCTTGTCCTTTCCGCTCCATGCACCGCAAGGTGCGCGGCGGGAAAGTGCAAACCGCATCCGCCTCAAAATCTTGCACAAACCCTTCCCGCTGAACTGCCATTCTTAGGCTTAAGAGAACGGGGCGTGGGTGCTGGGTGGGGATTTTTTCACACGAAGGCTGGCGCACAGGGAAAGACCTGTGTGAATAAGGGAGGTTGAACCCTAATTCCGAAATCGCTTCCGCTGCTATGGGACGGCTGTGATGCGTTTCAGAAACATTCAGAAAATCATGCACTTACAGCGCAGCAGACGTTTGGCCCATTTGGCACGTCCGAATAAAAAGGCAGCCATTTTTTCGCTTGACTTCAAGATGCCGATAGGCATTCGACGCTCATCTCCGCATGTGGCCACCGCACTCCCCAGTAACCGAAGCGGTCACTGCCTCTACGAAAGCGGTGTCGGCGGGTGCTACGTTATCACTTCGCACCCTCTGCCACCGCACTCCATAAGGGCAGTGCGCAGCCAGCCCGTGTCGAAGAAAAATCGGGAGTCAAACAAAAAAGGGTCTGGCACTTTATTCTTTTTTGGTTGGCGCCAGCCTTCGTGCGTTCGTGTGAGATAATCGGGTATTGTTATGACACAATAAAGTGCCAGTCATTTTTTCACTTGCATCTTAACCTAAAAACGGCAGTTAACGCGGGCGGTTCTGCGCAATCTTTTGGCCGTCGCGGCTTGCGCTTTCCGCTCCACGCACCGCAAGGTGCGCGTCGCGGGAAAGCGCAAACCGCATCCGCCTCAAAATCTTGCACAACCCCTTCCCGCTGAACTGCCATTCTTAGGCTTAAGAGAACGGGGCGTGGGTGCTGGGTGGGGATTTTTTCACACGAAGACACGGAGGCTGGCACACCAAGGAAAGACCTGTGTGAATAAGGGAGGTTGAACCCTAATTCCGAAGTCGCTTCCGCTGCTATGGGACGGCTGTGATGCGTTTCAGAAACATTCTGAAAATAATCCTAAAAACGGCAGTTGGAGGGGAAATATTGCGAGAAGATGTTGTGGCAGATGCGCTTGGTGGATTTGTGAAG
>JAITPT010000184.1 GCA_031289285.1 Puniceicoccales bacterium | reverse complement strand
CGCCGCCGCCGCCGCCCCCCGCCGCCCCCCGCCTCCGCCTCGAAAAGCAGGCTTGGCAGCCCGCCGCCCTTGCAATAGCACCGCCATCTCTCCGCCAATTTTCCGCATGAGCACCACTCTCCCTCCCGCAAAACCGCGCACCGCGACGCTCGCCCGCAACACCGCCGAAACGCAAATCGAACTCTCGGTGAACCTCGACGGCACCGGCAAAGCCGATGTCAACACCGGCGTCCCGTTTCTCGACCACATGCTCACCCTCCTCGCACGGCACAGCCTCCTCGACCTCACCGTCGCTGCCAAAGGCGACATCGCCGTGGACTACCACCACACGGTCGAGGACGTGGGCATCGTGCTGGGCACCGCCATAAAAGAGGCACTCGGAGACAAGCGCGGCATCCGCCGTTACGGTTTTTTCATTTTGCCGATGGACGAGTCACTCGCCCGCGTCGCGCTCGACCTCGGCAACCGCCCGATGCTCGTCTATCGCGTCGAGACGGCTAACTACATGATTCGCGATTTCAACGTGGCACTGGTGCGCGAGTTTTTCCAAGGGCTGGCAAACAACCTCGGCGCGAACGTCCACATCCTCCTCGAATACGGCGACGAGCCACACCACATCGCGGAGGCAATTTACAAAGCCTTTGCCCGCGCACTGGCGGAGGCCGTGTCGCTCGACCCGCGCCAAGCCGGCAGTTTGCCAAGCACCAAGGGGCTACTCTGACGGCGGCTGCGCGAGCATGGCGGCGCAGGCGTGGCGGCGCGGACATGGCGGCGCGGTGGAGACGACGGTCAGATTTTTTTCAAAAAAACTGCTTGACGATTTTCCCTCAGTGCGCATCTTGTCGCGCTTCCGTTTTTCCTTTGGGGTCATAGCTCAGTTGGTAGAGCGCCTGCATGGCATGCAGGAGGTCAGGAGTTCGACCCTCCTTGGCTCCACCAAAGGAAACAGCCCGCCACACGGCGGGCTTTTTTTGTTGAGAAAAATGGCAGCGACAAACGGACGGCGGCGCAGAGAGTGGGCTTGTCGGCGGGCGCGTTTTGGCGACACTGCCGCGCCACTACACTGCGCAACCATGCCGGACGAGACTTTCCAAACTCAGCTTTTCCACGACGACGACGGCGCACCGCCGGACAACGGCGGCGGCGCAGAAACAGACGGGCACGGCTTCCGCCCGCCGCTGGCAGCGCGTATGCGCCCGCGCTCACTCGCCGAAGTGCGCGGCCACGAGAACCTGCTCGGCGCAGGCGGACTGCTGCCACGGCTCGTCAACGGCGACACTTTCGGAAGCCTGATTTTTTACGGTCCGCCGGGCTGCGGCAAAACGACGCTCGCGGAAGTCATCGCCACCGCCTCCAAATGCCGCGTCACACGCGTCAACGCCGTCTTGTCCAACACAGGCGAGCTACGCGAGATTTTGCGGGCAGCGCGTTTCCAGCCCGGACGGCGCACCGTGCTCCTCATTGATGAAATCCACCGCTTCAACAAAGCCCAGCAAGACCTACTCCTGCCCGATGTCGAAGCGGGGAACGTGCGCCTCATCGGTTGCACAACGCATAACCCGGGCTTCTACGTCAACCCGCCCCTGCTGAGCCGCAGCCATCTCTTCCGACTCGAACCGCTCGGCGAAGATGCCGTCCTCGCCGCCCTACGCGACGCGCTGGCCGACACCGCACGCGGGCTGGGCGCAAGCGGAGTCACGGCGGCTGACGAGGTGCTCCTCTCCGTCGCACGCATGACCGAAGGCGACATGCGCCGCGCCCTCAACGCGCTGGAAACTCTCGTCGCAGGGCACCCGCTCAAAACACCGCTCACGCAGGACGACGTGGCGGTGTTCGCCCGCGAGCGTCGGCTGCGCTACGACCGTGGCGAAGACGAGCACTACGACACCGCGTCGGCGTTCATCAAATCCATCCGAGGCAGCGACCCTGATGCGGCGGTTTATTGGCTCGCCGTGATGCTTGAGGGCGGCGAAGACCCACGCTTCATCGCCCGCCGTCTCGTCATTCTCGCCTCGGAGGACATCGGCTTGGCGGACTCGCGGGCATTGACTGTCGCCATCTCCGCCCAGCAGGCCTGCGACTTTGTTGGCCTGCCTGAATGCGCATTGACGCTCGCGCATTGTGTTTTGTTTCTGGCGTCGTGCCCGAAGAGTAACAGTGCGATGTTGGCGCTTGCTGCCGCGCAATCTGCCGTCCGCAACGAACCGCGCCAGCCCGTTCCTGCGCACCTGCGCGACGCGCACACGAAGCTAAATAAGTCTCTTGGGCAGGGTGCGGGCTATCTTTACAGCCACGACTTTTCGGAGGGGATTTCTGGCCAAGATTATTTGTCTCGTCCCTTGAAACTCTACACTCCCAAAAACTCTGGTGCCGAAGCTGCCATCTCCGAACGTCTCGCCCGCTGGGAAACCCTCCGCGCCCAACTGCGCAAAAAAAAGGGCAACGCATAATCCCGTTAAAATTTTTAGACAGTCTAAATTTTTACTTGCACTCTCATTTGTTTTTTGCTAACCAAACCCATCCTGACCCGATACTCAGATACTCGCATAAAATTTTTAGACAGTCTAATTTTTTACTTGCCTCCTTGATGCCATTCAGTTTTCCAACTTGCAGGATACTTTCCCCCTCCCAGACGCACACTCTCTCATAACCATTGCGTCTCACGTTACGTTACGTGGAATTACGTGGAAACCTGTTTTGCCATTTATATCTCTAAAATCCATTAATAAACAAGATGTTACAAGTTTTTGTGTGTGCAGGGAGAGACATGTGGGGAGGGAAGCAAACGACGGCGAGCTGTGTATGCAAGGAGGACAACACAACAGTGCGCAGTGCGCAAGACGGTGCAGGAGGTATCGCAGTCCAACTTGGGATGAGCGCTCTTGCTTGTCCGGTTGTCAGTCCGGCGGTTTGCTCACTGGTCTGAGCAGCAGTTCATGATATTTTTCTCGTGGGAGAAGATTTGATGTTAGTGTGCGCAGTCGGATTATCCTAAAGACGACAGGTGGAGGAGACGCATCCCCAAGAAGATGTTGTGGTAACTGTAACTGCGTTTTGTGAATTTGTGAAGGCGCACCTGTTGGTGTGTCGAACAAAGCCACGACGCGCAGATGCCACAACAGCTTCTGCAAGACGACCCGACTCAACTGCCGTTTTTTAGGATTATGGGTTATTTGTGACGACGCATGGCAGTGAGACCGACTGGCCAATCGGCGGAAGTGCTGTCGGCGGCAAAGGGAACGGGGCGGCTCTTGGCGCGACGGTGGGTTGCAAGGGCGT
>JAITPT010000002.1 GCA_031289285.1 Puniceicoccales bacterium | reverse complement strand
TTTGAATCGCAATCTGCCCGCGACGCCGCGCTTCTTGAGTCGCGTGTGTCGCACGGCACCGCCGCCGAGGCGAAGTCGCCAATGCGCCAGCCCGCTTCGGCGGACGCGCTTGCCGCGCTTTTGCGCGAGGCACCAGCGCAAGGGTATTTTTGTTTTACGGAA
The DNA here is from genome assembly GCA_031289285.1 of Puniceicoccales bacterium. Classification (GTDB taxonomy): domain Bacteria; phylum Verrucomicrobiota; class Verrucomicrobiia; order Opitutales; family UBA953; genus CALNBE01. The sequence continues at coordinate 5,553 of JAITPT010000002.1, read as the reverse complement.
GACCGCGCCCGCGACATCCGCTCGCCAGACATTCTGCCGGCGCATTGGGCGGCGCGTCCGGCGGCGGCGCGTTCGCGTTTTGCGGGCAAGTGTGCGCCGGGAGAGTTTTACACGTGGCAAATCGCGCTCTACGCGCCACTCGGCGAAGCGGAAGATGTGCGCCTTGTGTTTTCCGATTTGCAAGGCGCGACGGGAAAAATTCCGGCGTCGGCGTTGCGCTGTTTCAACCTCGGCGGCGTCAACTTCCAAGGAAAAACATTCACTAAAAAAATAGATGTCCAGAAAGGGAAAGTGGGCGCGTTTTGGATTGGCGCGGATGTCGCAGAAAACATTCCCGCCGGAACTTATACAGGCAAAATAAAAGTCGTCCCGAAAAATCTTCCGCCGACAGATATAGACATCACGTTAACCGTCGCCGGTGCGCCTTTGCCCGACCACGGCGACAACGACGGTTTCCGCAAAACGCGGCTGCGCTGGCTTGACTCCCGCGCTGGCGAAACGACACAGCCTACCGCGCCCTACACGCCACTCCGCGCCGACGGAAAAACAATCTCGTTTTTGGGTGGCGTAGTCGCGCTCGCGCCAAGCGGTTTGCCCGCGCAAATCACTACGCGCTACAGTATGGACGGGCGTTTGAACGCCGCTACCGCAAACAAGATTTTTAACTCGGAAGTCCGCTTTATTGTAGAGACCGCCGACGGCGAAGAAACACTAAAAGGAAACGGTTTGCGTTTCACGCGACGCGACGCAGAGGAAGTCGCTTGGGAGTCGCGCCGCGAAAATAAAAACTTCCTCGTCGTGTGCGCAGGGCGTATGCAGTTTGACGGTTTTGCGGAGTATAAAATAGCTGTCACCGCGAAAAACAACATTGCGGTAAAAGACATTCGCTTAGAAGTTCCCTACGCAGAAGGCGCGTCAAAATATTTTATGGGCCTTGGCAAACGCGGCGGCCTCGCCAAAAATCTCGCGTTCAATTGGAAATGGGACACAAAAAAACATCAGGACAAAGTCTGGTTCGGCGATGTCAACGCCGGTTGGAATATAAAGTGTAAGGACGAAAATTATGTCCGCCCGCTGATTAACATTTATTACAGTTTCGGTAAAATAAAAGAGCCGACATCGTGGAGCAACAGCGGAAAAGGCGGAGTGCGCGTCAGCCGCGAAACCGACCGTTCTGCGCTTGTAACTGCTTTTGGCGGAACGAGAAATATGTCGAAAGGCGAAACGCTTAACTTCGACATCGAGACACTGATAACTCCCGTAAAACCGATTGATAGAGGGCTTATGGCGCGGGAGCGTTTTTATCATGCGGGCGGCGAGCGGAGCGGCTGGACGATTGGCGTCGCCAAAGGAGTTGGCGCAAATTATATAAACGTCCACCACGCAAAAGAAGTTTATCCCTACATCAATTATCCCTATTCTGACGAGTCGGCGTCGGACTTGCGCGACTATATTAAAAAGGCGAACCAGCGAGACATCGGCGTCCGCGTTTATTATACAACTCGCGAGTTGACAGTGAAAGTGCCGGAGTTGTGGGCATTGCGCTCGCTCGGTTCAGAAGTTCTTTTTGACGGCCCGGGCAAAGACACAAAAACGCTTATTCACAGTAAACCGGCGAAGTGGCTGTGCGATTTTCTTGGCAACCACTTTATCCCCGCATGGTATGCGACACTCGGCGGAATATACAAGGGACAAACGGACATTTCTATTATCACTACGCCCGATTCGCGCTGGAATAACTTCTATCTCGCCGGTCTCGACTGGATGGTTAAAAAACTTGGTATCGCTGGCGTTTATGTTGACGACAGCGCACTCGAACGGACAACACTCCGCCGCGCCCGCACTATCTTAGACGCAGACGGAAAACGCCGCAGTATAGATATGCACTCGTGGAGCCATCTGAACGGCTATGCGGGCTATGCGAGTTCGTTGCAGATTTATATGGATTTGCTTCCCTACGTTGACCGCCTCTGGCTTGGAGAGGGTTTTGGTGCTGCTAACAATCCCGACTTTTGGCTTGTAGAAATGTCTGGCATTCCATTCGGACTTCCGGCGGAAACATTGGACGCGCGCAATCTTTTTCGCGGCATGGTTTATGGGATGTTGCCCCGCGCCCCGTGGAGCGGAAACCCGACGCCAATGTGGCAGATCTTGGACTCTTTCGGAATACAAAACGCACAGACTCGCGGCTACTGGGACGCCCGTTGCCCCGTGAAAACAGGCAATCCAGAGTTATACGCCACCGTTTATATAAACGGCGACAAGGCACTCGTCGCACTCGCAAACTGGACGGCCAAGCCGCAAGCCGGAACGTTGAAAATAGACGCCGCCTTGCTGGGCTTCAAACCCTCGCGAGCGACATTGCCAGAGATAAAATCCGTGCAGGCACCGCAACGCGCTCCCGAACAAAACTCGCAAAAGGCAGGCGCGTTTGTCTTGGACGGGGAGTTTAACGTAGGGGCAAATGGCGGGTATATTATTTTGCTGGAGAAGTAGAGGAGCTGCGGCAGCAGCGGAAGACGAGGGAAGGGAAGGGGGACGGGGCGCGACGGAGCGGAATGCGTTTGCTTCGGGCGGGAGGTCTTCGCAGCTTGCGGCAGACACATGCGCGAACGTTTTATTTTTCCGAAAAAAACCATTTTTGGTGCCGCGATTTTGGCGGTGCTTTTGCTCGCCGTGGCGGCGGCAGTGAAGCTCGCGCCGAAACGCGGCGATGTCGCCGCCGAAGCCGCAGCGGCGGGCATCCTGATTATCAACAACAGCGCGGAACCCGTCTCGCTCGACCCCCACGCAGTCTCCGGCGCGTCGGATTTGCGGGTCGTTTCCGCGCTCTTCGAGGGGCTGCTCGCCAACGACCCAGAAACGCTCGTCCCGCGCCCCGCACTCGCCGAGCGCTTCGAGGTCTCGCGCGACGGGCGTTGCTACACGTTTCACCTGCGTGCGGGTTTGCGCTGGTCAGACGGCGCGCCGCTCACAGCGGAAGACTTTTTGTTTTCCTTCCGGCGCGTTCTCAGCCCGCGTCTCGGCGCACCCAACGCGGCAATGTTTTTCGCCGTCAAAAACGCCAAGACTTTTTACGAGGGAAAGGCCGACTTCTCGTCAACTGGTTTCTCCGCGCCCGCGCCGCTTGTGTTGCGCGTGGAGCTGGCGCGTCCGCTCGCGTATTTTCCCAGCCTCGTCTGCCACCCCGCGTGGGCAGCAGTGCCGCGTCACGCCGTCTTGCGACACGGCACGTTTGACGAACCGGCGACGCCGTGGACACGCCCCGAAAACATCGCCGTCAGCGGGCCGTTTCACCTGAAAGTCTGGCGCGTCGCCGACCGCATCGAGCTTGCGCGAAACCCGCTTTACCACGCCGCCGCCAGTGTGCGGCTCAAGGGCGCACGCTTCCTCACCATCTCGGATTTGCTCGCCGAGGAGCGGGCGTTTCGCGGCGGGCTGCTGCACATCACAGGCTCGGTGCCGCCGATGAAGGTTGCCGTGCTGCGCGAAAAAGGCGCACCGGAGCTGCGCCTCGATCCGTTTTTCTCGACCACCTTTGTCCGCGTGAACACCCGCGTCAAACCGCTCGACGACCCGCGTGTGCGCCGCGCTCTTTCGCTGTGCCTGCACCGGAGCGACATCGCGCAGCACGTCATGCGGGCAGGCGAGACTCCGGCGTTTAGCCTGACGCCGCCGAGCGCGGGCGGCTACGTCTGCACGGCGGCCTTGCGCGAAGATGCGGTGGAGGCGCGGCGTTTGCTGGCGGAGGCGGGCTACCCGGGCGGCAAGGGTTTTCCCGTGTTGAGCTACCTCTACAACACGCACGAGACGAGCCAGCTCATCGCGCAGGCTTTGCAAGAAATGTGGCGGCGTGAGCTTGGCATCAGCGTCGAGTTGGCGAGCCAAGAGTGGAAGGTCTATAAACACGCGATGGCGTCGGGCGACTACCAGCTTTGCCGCTCGGCGTGGAGCGGCGATTACCACGACCCCGCGAGTTTCCTCGAACTCTTCGACTCCCAATCCGAGCAAAATCAGACGGGCTGGGCCGACGCCGCTTACGATGCCGCGCTCGACGCCGCCTCGGGCGAGACGGGCGCAGCGGCGCGGCTGGCGCATTTCCAGCGGGCAGAGGCGCGGCTGCTGGAAGCCTCGCCGGTGATACCGCTCGCGCACAACCGCAACAAGTTTCTCATCCGCCCCGAGGTGCGCGGCTGGTTTCCAAATGCGCTGGACATCCACCCGCTCGGCGCGGTTTGGCTGGAGGTGCCGTTGACGAGCGGGCGGCCTCAGTCAAAGAGCGAGCGCACACGCCCGACGATTTCGTCAACAGGCGCAAGCCGCCCTTTGCCGGAGTAGCCGCAGGCAAGGTCGCCTTCGCCCGACTCGACGACGGCGTGGCCGCACGCACGGAGGGCGGCGAGGTTGGCTTGGGTGGCGGGGTGGTCGAGCATCTTGCCGTTCATCGCGGGCGCAAGCATCACGGGGGCGCGGGTGGCGAGGTAAATCCCCGTGAGCAAATCTGGCGCGAGGCCGTGCGCGAAACACGCGAGCGTGTGCGCCGTCGCAGGCGCGACGAGCAGGAGGTCGGCGAGGTCGGCGAGCGCGACGTGCTCTGGTTGCCAATCGCGAGGCTCCGCCCATTGGTCGAGCGCGACGGGGTTTCGCGAGAGCGTCTGCAACGTCAGCGGCGTGATGAAGTGTGTCGCCTCGCGGGTCATCACGACGTGGACATCCGCGCCGAGTTTGACGAGCTGCGAGATGATGTCGGCGGATTTGTAGGCCGCGATGGAGCCGGTGACTCCGAGGACGATGTGTTTTCCGTTGAGCGTTGGCATAGCGAGAGGGAAACGGGAAAGGCGTTTTTTGAACAGTCCCAAACCGCAGCGGGGCGAGGGGGCGGCGCGGGAAGGGCAGGGGTCGGGCGAAGGCGTGGGGGCGGGAAATGAAAAAAAACGGGTGCAAAAAAATCTTGCGTGGCGCGGCGGAACGTGCAGCGTGTGCCTCGTTATTTGTGCGCCCGGATGGCGGAATTGGCAGACGCGCTTGACTCAAAATCAAGTTCCGAAAGGAGTGTGGGTTCGACCCCCTCTCCGGGTACCAAAAAAGGTGTGGGAAGCGAGTGAGCAGGGGAAACCAACACGGGCGCGAGACGTCCGTGCCACCACGCACAGAATGCGCCGCAGCCAGTAGCGGTCTCGGTGTGCCCTTGTGCAGTGCGCAGTTTTTTGGAGTGCGGTGGCAGAGGACGCGAAGTGAAACGTAGCGTCCGCCGACACCGCTTTTTTTAAGGGGGGGAGCAAAAGAAGGAGAAACGAGGTTAACCGCAGATGACGCAGATGGACGCAGATAAAAAGGAGGGAGTGCGGAGTTTCACACAGCGGCACAGAGGTTCTCAGAGGGAAAGGGACATCTAAAAATTGGTTCCTCGCTATTTGAGTGGGAACGCGGGTGCTGGCGGTGCCCGCAGGTTTGAAACCACGGATGAACACGAATATGCACGAGGGCACTCCTAAAAATAAATTTGGGGTTGGTGCATCTCCCGTCCCGTAGGGACGAAATGTCGGTAGCACG
>JAITPT010000262.1 GCA_031289285.1 Puniceicoccales bacterium | reverse complement strand
CAGGTGACAAACATGCGTCGGGACTGCTGCGCGGTTTTATGGAGTGCGGTGCGCAGCAAGCCCCGCTGCGAACGAAAATCGCATGTCAAAGGAAAAAAGTGTCTGGCACTTTATTGGGCGCTTGCCACCTTTCCGAACATTTTCACTATGGGGCGAATGTGACGTTTTAGCCACAAAAGAGCAAAAAACACAGAAAACTTGAGGAGAAGCTACTTTGGAGAGGTTCCTTTTTTCAATCTTCGTGCCTTCGTGCCTTCGTGTGAGATTTTGTGGCAGGCCGCAGACGGAGACAAGAGCCGCGAACCGCGAAGGTTGGTCGAGCTAAATTGGGAACCCGTCCCCTTTAGTTTGCCCGTGCCCAAGTCGCCAGCACCGGCACCACCAGCACCACCGGCAGCAGCACCATCAGCACCTCCACCACCAGTGCCGCCCGCTTATCAAAACCGCCAGACGATAGAAGCGGTTACTTGGTGTCCGAGCGAGGAGCCGTAGTTTTCGCTGCCGATTTCGAGCTTCGAGTTGCCACGAAGCCGGTAGCGCAAATCGAACCCGAAGTTGCCCTTTGGCGCGAGCCAGCGCGAGGAGTTTTTGCCCAAATCGTAGGAGAGGCCCAGAGTGAGACCGTAGGAAAGGAGGAACTTGTCGCCGGAGGCATTTTTGGCGTATCCAGGGAGATCGAACGCTGGCCCGAGGGCGTTTCCGCTGCCGTCGGCAAGCCCGTAGGCGGTGGCACCGCGCACCTTCAAATCCACGTAGGTCATCCCGACCGACGGGCCGACGTGGAAAATCCATTTTTCAATCCCTTCGAGGTCTTCGCCAAAGACAAACTCATATTCCCACGAAAACAAAACAGGGATGTGATACTGCTCGGTCTCGCGCGAGCGGCGGTAGCGTCCGTAGGTGTTGCCGTCGTATTCTAAGTCTTCCAAAACGGTGGAGGTGTTCGTCTGTTTCTCGCCTGTGTAGTAGCCAGCCTCAAGGCTGACGCGGTGACGCTCGAATGGGTAAAACCCGATGGAGGCGACGCCGCCATACATGAAGAGATCTTTCGCGCCGGAGCCGCTGGGCGAGAAGTAGGCGGCGGACGGGCCGAGCGTCAGAAACACCTGCGGGTCGTAAGCGGACTTCTCCTCAAAGACGGGGGTGTTGTCGAAGACTGGCGCGGCAGTCCGGCTTGGCGCGGCGGCGGCAGCGGCGGCGTCTGCGGCCTTCTTGTCGGTCTCCGCCTTGGTGGGAATGGCGGAGGCGTTTGCCGAAGGCGCAGCAGCTGGCGCGGGCGCAGCGGCAGGCGCGGGCGAAGGGGCGGGCGTGGTGGCGGCAGTCTGTGCGCCGAGGTCGGCAGCGGCGGCAAACAAGGCGGCGGCGGTAAGGGTCGTGGTTTTGAGCATAGTCGTTTTTTTTTGGACGAGACGGGTGATGAGAAAGCGTGAAGAAAAAGCGGGCGTGATGCAAAAATCAAAAACGCCCGTTGGCAAGTTTTTTCCGCGCTGCGTTGACTTGGCAGTTGTCGCCCGTGCGTAAAAAAAGTTCTCTGCCTCGCATGACATCTACCGCCAAAGAGAACGCCCGCTCCCGCCACGCCCCGCCACCCGACACACGCACCGCCCGCCTCGTGCTCAATGCCATTCCCGATGTCGGCCCCGTCTCTTGCCGGCGTCTTGCCGACGCGCTCGGCGGCGACCCCGTGCGCATTTTTCACGCCACCCGCGCCCAGCTGGTCGCCGTCAAGGGCATCAACGAGACGATTGCCGACACGCTGTTGAGTTGGCGGACGGTGTTCGATCCCGCCGTCGAGTTTGCAAAAATCGAGGAGCGTGGCTGGCGGTTTGTCACGCCGGAAGACGGCGACGGTTACCCGCCGCTGTTGCGCGAAATCTACGACCCGCCGCTGGGTCTCTACGCGACGGGCGAGTTCAAATGGGGCGCACGTTGCGTGGCGATTGTCGGCAGCCGCCGCATCACGAGCTACGGAAAAATGATGGCGCGGACGCTTGCCCGCGAGCTGGCGGCGTCGGGCTGGTGCATCGTGAGCGGCATGGCGCGCGGCGTGGACACCGAGGCGCATCAAGGCGCGTTGGAGGTGGGCGGCGCGACGGTCGCCGTGCTCGGCAACGGGCTGGACATCGTCTACCCGCCGGAGAACCTCGCACTCTATCGGAAGATCGCCCAGAGCGGAGTGGTCATGAGCGAGTTCCCGTTGGGGCGAGGGGCTGACCGCCGGACCTTCCCCATGCGCAACCGCATCGTGACGGGCATCTCGCGGGCCGTCATCGTTATCGAGTCCGACATAGACGGCGGGAGCATGATATCGGCGCGTTTCGCGGGTGAGCAGAACCGCACGGTTTGCGCGGTGCCGGGTCGCGCCGATTCTCCGCAGAGCAAAGGTTGCCACGCGCTCATTCGCGACGGCGCGACGCTCGTGACTTGCGCCGACGAAATTTTGGAGGAGTTGGGCGAGCGGACGAAGCGCGGCTCTGCGCCGAAGCAGCAGGAGTTGTTCGGCGAAGAAGTCGTCGGTGGTGCTGGCGGCGGCAGTGGCGGCGGCGGCAAGGCGGCGTGGGAGAGCAACCCAAATGTTGGCGATGACGAGCGGAAGGTGTTGCGTTGTCTCACGGGTGGCACGGCCTTGGGGGCCGACGCACTTGCCGAGCAGACGGGCATCTCGGCGGAGGTTTTGATGGGAAAACTTTTGATGATGGAGCTTGACCGCCTCGTCACGCGCACCGCTGGCGGCGCCTACGAAGTGGCGTGACGGCGCGAGCGGACGCCGCCGCGCTCAGACACGTTTCCTCACACCAGCTCGCGCAGGAGATTTAGGCGCGGGGGGATGCCGGTGAGTTTGTCTGGCGGAGAGGCGGGAATTATCGGCACGGGGCCGCTCGGGTGCGGGAGGGTGTCTTTCGGGTCAATGCCAAGCTGGCGGTAAATGCTCGCCGAGAGGTCGCCCGGCGTGATGACACGGCTGATGACTTTCGCGCCGGTGAGGTCGGTCTCGCCGACAAGTTTTCCGCCGGAAAAACCGCCGCCCGCCAACGCCCACGAGAAGGCCGCGCCAAAGTGGTTGCGCCCGCCATTCCACGGCGGCGCCGTCTGGAAACGCGGTGTGCGCCCGAACTCGCCGCCGCAGGTGACAATGGTCGTCGCGAGCATTCCGCGTTGCGCGAGGTCGGCGAGCAGGCCGGAAAACGCACGGTCGAGCGCGGGCATAGTCCGGCGGTATTGCGCCGCTTGGTCGCGGTGCGTGTCCCAGCCGCCCATGTTGACCGTCACGTAGGCGACGCCGTTTTCGACGAGGCGGCGGGCTTGCAAGCAGGCGCGCCCGACGCCGCTGTCGCCGTAGAGTTCGCGGATGCTCGCAGGTTCGCGCGAGATGTCGAAGGCGACGCGGCTTTTGCCCAGCACCATCTCGCGGGCTTGGTCGCGGAAAAAGTCGTCCTCCTCAAAAAGTTCTTTCTCGGCGATGCCCAGTGTGTCGAGTTCGGCGAGGAGCGCGGAGCGAGTTTCGAGACGCTTGCGCTCGGCGTCGGCGGGCGGGTCGGCGAGACTTCCCGGGACAAAGGCCCTGTATTTTGCGCCGAGAAAACCCGCTTCGGAGAAACGCCCAAGCGTCCGCGGCACCGCCATGTAGGGCGGCAGCGAACGGCCTTTGAGCGCACCGCTCTCCTCCAACTTTCGGGCGACGACCGCGCCCGCAGCGGGATAGACGAGGTCGGAGCCGGTGTGCGAGCCGGTCTGCATCATGTAGGCAGCGGTCTCGTGGTTGTTGTTACCGTGCGACATGCCGCGCAGGATGCTGAACTTGTCCGCCTGTTGCGCCGAAAGCGGCAGAAGCTCGTTGATTTGGATGCCGGTGACATTTGTGCCAATCGCCTTGCGCCACGGACCGGTAAAATCGGCGGACGCGCCGGGCTTGGGGTCGAAGGTGTCGAGGTGCGACGGGCCGCCGTCGAGAAAAATCTGGATAACGGCTTTGGCTGCGGCGTTGCCAGCGGGGCGGGCGCGCAGCCAAGGCGCAAACGCAAACGCGCCGACCGTGAGTGCCCCCGCCCGCAAAAAGTCGCGCCGTGAGCGGAGCGCAAAAGCGCGGCGGAAAACGGCGTCGCTGGCGTGGTCGCCCGCATTGCAAAGCGGGTCGCCACACGATGGGCGTTGGGAGAAGAAGTCGGAGTCGGCGGTGTTGTTCATAGCGGCGAAAGACGGCGGAAGTGGAGGGAGTCGGTGGTGAGACTGAGGAGGAGTGCGGTGGTGGAGCGGCAAAAGTGTAGCAGAGGGAAACACCGTCTTCGGAGAAAAGTTTGTTTTCTTTTAACCTAAAAACGGCAGTTGGAGGAGAAGTATTGCGAGAAGATGTTGTGGCAGATGCGCGCGGTGGATTTGTGAAGGCGCACCTGTTGGTGCGTCGAATCGACAACGCAAGCCGCGCCGCGCTCCCAGCCACGCCGCCGCGCCGCGACCCGCCGCCCATGCTACGTGCGGGCGTTCGCGTTGCTCCTCGCCCTGTGCGCCTCACAAGCACTGCCCGAGCTCCCCGCCGCAGAGGAAGATTTCCGCCGAGGAACAACGCCAAAATGGAAATATCTGAGCGAAAAAAGGGACTGGCACTTTATAGCGAAAAAAGGGACTGACACTTTATTGGTGCGTTGGTGGTGATGGGGTGGGGAGTGGACGGCGGACGCGGGGACGAAATGGAGGGGTGCGCCCACGTGCCGACACACGTGGGAGGTAGTGCAAGCGAAAAAAGGGACTGGCACTTTATTGGTGCGTTGGTGGTGATGGGGTGGCGAGTGGATGGCGGATGCGGGGACGAAATGGAGAGGTGCGCCCACGTGCCGACACACGCGGGTGACAGTGCAAGCGAAAAAAGGGACTGGCACTTTATTGGTGCGTGGTGGTGATGGGGTGGCGAGTGGACGGCGGAC
>JAITPT010000248.1 GCA_031289285.1 Puniceicoccales bacterium | reverse complement strand
CGCGCACCTTGCGGTGCGTGGAGCGGAAAGCGCAAGCCGCAGACGGCCAAAAGATTGTGCAAAACCGCCCGCATTAACTGCCGTTTTTAGGGTTACCTGCGGTTGCCCCCCGAATACCGCTTTCCGCTTTTCGGCGTAAATCGAAGCGCGGGGGCAGGGGGGTGCGTTCGCAGAGCAGGGCGGCTAAGGTTGCGGCGCAGGTTGGCCCCCAAAATGTTCCTTTGGGTCCCAAGCCGCCGAAGAGGTGCAGCCACGGTTGGTGCGGGTGGGTGCCACAAAACGGCTCGTTGCCCAAGACACAGGGGCGGACTCCGGCGCGATGCCGCACAATGCTCACCCGCAACGGCGGGGTTAACCCGCAAACCGCCTTTGATTCGGCACGGTTTGCGGAAGCTGTTATGGCATCTGCGGCTGGGTGCTTTGTTCGACGCACCGCAAGGTGCGCCTTCACAAAGCCCCCACGCGCATCTGCCACAATATCTTCTCGCAATCCGCACCGTTCAAAGGCGGTTTGCGGGTTGAAAAACCCTCGCAAACGCTGGCGCAATAATTCGCCCGCTTCGGGAGTCGGCGTGTCGTCGAGGCGTTGCCAATCCCATGTCGAGCCGGAACGCCAGCGTCCGCCGCCAAGCGGAATTGCCCAGCCGCCTCGGTTCAAAATCCAAGGCGCGGTTTCAAGGGAAACGGGCGGCGGGGCAGCGACGGCGGAAACAGCGGCGGCAGCGACGGCGGAAGCGGCGGGTGTTTCTGCGGTTAACTCGCAGTCTATGATTTCGCCTTTGGCGGGTTGCCAAGGGAGCCATTCCCAGCAGGGTTCGCGTCCAGCGAGCCAGCCGTTGCAAAACACCACGCCGCCCGTCGCGTGCCAGTCGTTCCAAAAAACGCCTGTCGCGCCGTCGGGGCGCAAACTCGCCGCGCTGACGACGCCGCTCACAAGTGCTCCGTGCGCACGCAGCCACGCGGCCTCCAAGTCCAGCAGTAGCGGCAAATCCACCCAGCCGCCGCCGCTGATTACGAAGCTGCCTTGCGCGTCGGCGAGCGGCACACCCGTCGCCGCCTGCGGTGCGCCCGCTGGTTCGTCCGCTGAAACCAGGGCGGCGTATTCGCTGCCGCTCTCGCGTTTGCTCTTTAACGCCCGCTCTTTTTCAGAGGCGTAGAGACGGCGGATGGGCATTGGCGTGAAAACCTCTCGCCCGTGTTCCTGCGCCAGCCGCGCAAAAAGTTTTTTCGAGTTGGCGAGCAGTTCGCCAGTCCCTTGCGTCAGCCGCAGGCGCATCCCGGTCACGGGATTGAGCAAGCCCGCCGCCACCCGCGAGGACGAGCCGCGCTGGTCGTCGTCCACGACGAGCACACGCTTCCCGCGCTCGATGAGTGCTCGCGCCAGAAACGTTCCCGCCAATCCCTGCCCGACGATTAGGAAATCAACCTGTTTCCGCTGCGTCGCTGGTTTCGCGTTCACGCGACGGCCTCCTTTGCGCGGCGGGCAAGCTCGCCGAGGTAAATGCGCTCAATACGGTCGGCGATTTCCGGGAAAGTGCGCCCGTCTGTCAAAATCCCCGCGCCTGCTCGCATGTAGATTTTTTCGCGTCGCGCCAGTAGTTCGCGGATGCGCTCTTCGGGGTTTTCTGCTTGCAGGAGCGGGCGGTGTGTCGTGTGCGCGGTGCGGCGCAAAATCGTTTCGACAGAGGCGAACAGGCAGACGGTGATGCCCTTGGATTTGAGCAGTTCGACCATGCCGTCGGGGATGACGAGGCCGCCGCCGCAAGCGACGATTGTGTTGTTCGCGGGCACCCATTCCTCGATGCAACGGCGTTCCAAATCGCGGAATGCTGCCTCGCCGTTTTTTTCAAAAAAATTACGGACGGGCATTCGGACGTATTGCTCGATGAGGTAGTCGGTATCGAGCAGCGGGCGTTTCCAACGTTCGGCGAGGATGCGCGCCAGCGAAGATTTTCCAGTCCCCATAAATCCGGTCAGGAACAGGTTTGGCGGAGTTTTGGGGAACGCGGGCGTTGTCGGTTTCATGCGGCGAGCGAACCAGCCGCCGCGCTTGGCGACAACGAAAAACACCCCTCCGCCGCGACAAAGGTGGTTTGCGGAGCAGCTAATGCGGAGCGGTTTTGAGGGCGGTTTTGAGGGCAGTTTTTCGGGCGGTTTTCTATGTTGTAAAAAAGTCTGTTTTGCCAACGCTTGCCGCGATGACTTCCCTGCTCTTCTTTCTCGTCTTAGCACTCCTCCTCGCGGGTGCTGTCGCGTTTGCCGATGCTGTTGCGCGGCGCAAACACGAGTCCGCCCCAGACATCCCGCTGTGGTATCTTGTCCTGCAAGTCGCCTTCCTTGCCGCCATCAAGCTCCGCTACCGTTTCCGTATTTACGGTCTCGAAAACTTGCCCGCCACGGGAGGCGTCCTTATCGCGCCCGCCCATTTTTCCTACATTGATGGCATTCTGATCTGCGCCATCGCCCGACGCCGTGTGCGGTTTTTGATTTATGACGGTTATGACAAGGGGTTTATGAAGTTTGTTATCAAGGTGTTACAACTCATCCCTATTTCGCCGACCCACGCCAAATCTGCCATTGAGAAAACCGCCGCGCACCTCGCCGCTGGCGATGTTGTCGGGATTTTTCCCGAAGGTCAGATAACGCGCAACGGTGCGCTCGGTGCGCTTCAAGGCGGTTACGCGCTCATGGCGCGGCGGGCGAAGGTGCCTGTTGTGCCCGTCGCCTTCGACGGCTTGTGGGGTTCCTCCGTCGGTTGTTTCTACGGGAAAGCACTCTCGCATTTGCCGAGGCTGAGCCGCCCGACGGTCGCCGTCGCCTTCGGTGCGCCGCTCCCGCCCGACGCCCCCACCGCCGCCTTGCGCGAAGCAATCGGTGTGCTTGCCGCCGAGCTTTTCGCCCGCCGCCCAGAGTTCTCGCGGCACGTCGGCGAAATCATCGTCCACCGCCTTACGCGACATCCGGGCAAGGTGCTGGTCATTGACCGTGGCGGTGCTGGCCGCATGGCATTTCGCGGCGCGACGCTGCTTGCACTTGCGCATTACCTTGCGAAAAAGTTTTGCGAAATCGCGCCCGATGAGAAGCGCATCGCCATCCTGCTTCCGCCCAGCATCGCCGCCACTGCGGCCAATATCGCCTGCGTCATTTGCGGCAAAGTGCCCGTCAATCTCAACTTCACTCTCGGTCGGAAACAGTTTGAGGGCTGCATCGCCAAAACCGGTGTCAAGACATTTATCACAGCCCAAGCCTTGCGCGACAAACTCGACGAGCGCGTGGTTGATTTCCCGTGGGGCGCGATGGAGCGCATCGTTGACATCGCCCCGCTGCTCAAAAACGCGCCCAAGGGCAGGCTTGTTTTCGACATCGTGCTGGCGTGGGTGCTGCCGGGCGCAGTCCTGAGCGCGTTGTGGCGGGTGCCCCGTGACGGCGGTGAGGCCGAGGCGATGGTGCTCTGCACGAGCGGTAGCTCTGGAATGCCCAAGGGCGTCCCGCTTTCCCACAAAAACATTTTGACTAACTGCGCCCAGTTTAGCCTGTCGCGGCTCGTCCCCTTTCGCGCCATCATGCTCGGCAACCTGCCGATTTTTCACAGCTTCGGAATCACGGTCACGCTCTGGTTTCCGCTCTTGGACGGCATCACGGTTGTCAGCACGCCCTCGCCATTGGAAATCGCCCGCAACCTCACCGCCATCCGCAGTGAGCGAGTCAGTGTGCTCGTCGGCACCCCGACGTTTTTCAGAGGTTACATGAAAAAGGCCACGCCAGAGGATTTGGCGTCGGTGCAACTCATCGTGGCGGGTGCGGAGAAACTTCCCGAAGGTTTCGCCGACGAATGGGAAAACCGCTTCGGCGGCTGTTTCATCGAGGGCTACGGTGCTACCGAGATGACGCCCGTCGCCGCAATCAGCCTGCGCGATGTGCGCGACACGGCGGTGCGTGGCGGCGTCGCTATCGGCACCAAACGCGGCTCAGTCGGGTTGCCGGTGACGGGCGTTGCGACGCGCTTCACCAGCCCGCTCACGGGCGAACCCGTGCGCACCGGCCAGCCCGGGCTGCTCTGGGTCAAGGGGGGCAACGTTTTCAAGGGCTACATAGACGACCCCGTGCGCACCAAGGAAGTGCTCGCCTCGGAGGGCTGGTATTGCACGGGCGACATTGCGCGGCTCGATGAGGATGGCTTTATTTTCATTGAGGGGCGGCATTCGCGTTTCTCCAAAATCGGCGGCGAAATGGTGCCTCACGGGACGATAGAGGACGCCATCCGCAAGGTGCTCGGTTTTCATTTTGGCGACGACGCCCTCCAACGGATAGCCGTCAGTGCCCGCGACGACGACGCGAAGGGCGAGAGTCTTGTTTTGCTGACAACTGTTGATGTGGACGCCGATGCCTTGCGTGCCGCGCTCTTAAAAGAGGGCTGCGCCAACCTCTGGCTTCCGCGTTACGTGAAAAAGGTGGACGCCATCCCCGTGCTCGCCACTGGCAAACTCGATTTGCAAGGAATGCGCGAACTCGCCGCATGTGACTGAGGGCAGGGGCATTACTTGGGAGTGCGATTTTGACCATTTTATTTTTTAACCAGGCTAAAAAAACTTCTTGACGCATGAGATTGATATGCCATTCTCCATCCCTCGTTCCAGTGCCACTGCGGCAACACATCACTCAAACCAAACTCATCACAACACCATGTCCAAACATACGGCCCAAACCAAAAAGCAAACGCAACAGCAACAGCGACGCATCTGTCGAGTTGGCCGAGTCCGCCGGATAAGAGCCAGCGGCTCAGTCAGCGTTTTTCATTGCGTGTCTCGAACGGTCAACGGAGAGATTTTTCTCTCCGATGCCGAGAAGGACATCATGCAAAAACAACTCCACCAAGTCGCAGACTTCTGCGGTGTCCAAGTCGTGACATACGCCCTTATGGGAAACCATTTCCATGTGCTCGTCAGAGTCCAGCAGCAAGGCGAGGTCGCCGACGCAGAACTGCTGCGGCGTTACTCTGTCCTCTATCCCAAGCCCACGAAATGGGCACCCGCCGATGTCAAGATGCTCGCCGAGATGCTCAAGAAGGACGACGAAGAGGCCAAGGCGTGGCGCAAGCAAATGCTGCGTCGAATGGGCGATGTCTCGGAGTTCATGAAGACCTTCAAGCAACGGTTTTCCATCTGGTACAATCGCACACATGAACGTTTTGGGACACTCTGGTCGGAGCGGTTTTCAAGCACTCTCGTGCAGGCCGACAAGTTCTTCGCGATGGAAAGTGCCGCCGCTTACATTGACCTGAACCCTATCCGAGCGCGCATCGTCGCAGACCCGAAAGATTACCGCTGGTGCGGCTACGCGGAGGCTGTGGCAACGGGCGGCAATGGCACGATGCGTCGCAATTTGCGCTACGCAGTTTCCTCGGACAACCTCAGCGATGAGGAGATGTTGGAGACCTATCGCGTTGTGCTGTTCGGCAAAGGTGCAACCGCAAAATGCGGCGACCCATCTGCCGCCCGCATTGCTCCCGAGGTTGCCCAAGCGGTTGCTGCTTCCGGCGGGAAACTTTCTCGCTCGGAACGTCTATGCACGAAAGCCACGCAGTTCACACGCGGCGGTGCCATTGGTGACGCCGTGTTTGTGGGCGCAATCTTAGCGCAATACACCCGTGAGACTAGCCGTCGCCCTGGCTGCAAGCCCATCCCGTTTGCGGATGCAGACGTGGGCGCGGAGATTTCCACCGATTGGCCAGAAGGTCTCTGTGCCCTGCGCCGCCGAAAACACTGAGCGTCGCGTATCGAGTCTTCTACCACCGCAGCTCTGTCGCTTTTCTTTTTTGCTCCTCCATTCACCTTACCTTCCTACAAAATTTGCCGCCCGCCTCGCTGCTTGCGCAATTACCGCCGTGATTGCGTTGCGACTGCTTTGTCCTGCTCCCAAGGCGAGTGCGGTCAAAAAGGCACGAAGAATATTTACCGCCACAACAAATCATCAAATTTGCTCCATCTTCCCCCCTGTTTTTCTTTAGCCTGGTAAAAACATGTATACGGTTTCTTTAGCCTGGTAAAATTTTGAGGATGCGGCGAAAACACTAATGGGCACCGTGAGCAACATCCGCGTCAACAAGCAGATGCGCTAATGTGATAGTATCCCATAACCCCTGACATTTCGTGTTGAATGTGGTCATTTTGCGTGTTTGCTTTGGGGTCATGGCCAACCGCTACAAAGTCACACTAACTCAAGCTGAGCGTGACGCGCTCACTGCCTTGACCCGCAAGGGAAAACCAAACGCGGCAGAGTTTATTCACGCACGCGCACTGCTCCTGTGCGACGTGGGAGAACATGGCACCCCGTAGAAAGTCGCCGATGTCGCCGTCGCGCTGGGCGTCACCTTGCGAACCATTGAGCACTTCAAGTGCCGGTTTGTGGCGGAAGGCATTGAGGCGGCTCTTGACCGCAAACCTCCATGCCAGCCACGCGAGGTTATGTTTGATGGGGAGTTTGAAGCTCGGCTTACTAAACTGGCATGTCCAAAGGCACCACAGGGACACGTGCGTTGGACGGTGCGGCTTTTGGCCGAAAAACTCGTTGAGTTGAAAATCGTTAAACCTAAAAACGGCAGTTGAATCGGGTCGTCTTGCGGAAGCTGTTATGTCATCTGCACTTGTTGGCTTTGTTCGACGCACCAACAGGTGCGCCTTCACAAATCCACAAAGCGCATCTGCCACAACATCTTCTCGCAATAC
>JAITPT010000238.1 GCA_031289285.1 Puniceicoccales bacterium | reverse complement strand
TCTGCACTTGTTGGCTTTGTTCGACGCACCAACAGGTGCGCCTTCACAAATCCACCAAGCGCAGCTGCCACAACATCTTCTCGCAATACTTCCCCTCCAACTGCCGTTTTTAGGTTAATGCGGGCGGTTTTGCACAATCTTTTGGCCGTCTGCGGCTTGCGCTTTCCGCACCACGCACCGCAAGGTGCGCGTCGGGAAAGCGCAAACCGCAGTCGCCTCAAAATCCTGCGCAAACCCATCCCGCTGAACTGCCGTTCTTAAGATTATTTTGTGAGTTTTAGGTTTTTTAGGGTTGGCCATTTTTCTAATTCTGGGAGGGGGGCGTCAAATTGGAATTGGAGGGTTAGGAGGAATGTTTGGAGAACGAGATTTTTTTCGGCGGCGGTTTTTCCGGCACTGGTGGTGGCGGCGGTTTTTTCGGAGGCACTCTTTTCGGTGTCGGTCTTTTTTTCGCCGTTGGCAGGGGGGCCAACGGGAGGGGGTTCCTTTATGGAGATGGTGGCTTGCCAAGTTTCGCCGTCGCCTTTGCGGAGGGCGCCGGAGCGAGGAGCGGAGAGAAGGACGAAGGGTGTCCATGCGGTTTCAAAGGTTAAGATGGCGTCGGGTTTTGGGAGGGCGTCGGCACCTTTGAAGAGTTCGAGGGTGGGAAGTTTGTCGGCGGATTTGGCGACGAGTAATTCGTCGGGTTTGAAGCCGGGGGAGGCGGCTTGGCGGTGGGCACGGGAGGTTTTGCCGCCGAGGCGGAGGGTGCCCCATTCGTTGCCTGCGAAGGAATTTGCAAAGTTCTCTACACCCGCACGGGCGAGGACGGTTTGCTGGTCGGAGAGGTCGGGGACGAGGATTTTAACGGTGGCGAGTTCGCCGTTTTCGCGAATGAGTGCTTTGACGACGGCGGTGACGGCGGTGACGCGGGCCGAGGAGAGGTCGAAGGTTTCGCGTTGGCGCGGAGGGACGCCAGCGGCGTTGCTGGCGAGGTCGCTGGCGGCTCCGCGTAGGTTGCCCGCGAGGCGTTTGAGGGTTTCGGGGGTCATCGGCGGATTGGGGGAGTCGAGGATGACGGGGAACGCGGCGTCTTTAAGTAGCATGTCGCCAAGGGTTTGTGAGTAGAGTTCAAAAATGGCACCTGCGGCGGCGGTTTTGCCGAGGGTGGAGAGATTTTTGGTGGATTCGCGGTATTCGTGCATGAGGGAATCGGAGTAGCCAGCGGCGCGGGCGGCGAGGTTGGAGGCGGCGCTTTCGGAGTCGCGCAGGGCGTCGGAGAGGTTTCCGATGAGGCGCGGGGAGAGTTCGGGGGCGAGTTCGGCGGCGGTGCGGAAGAGGCGCATGGCATCGGCATAACCGTTGAAACGGACGCGATAAACGGGTTTGTCGTAACTGGCGGCAAAATAATTTGTGTCGAGTTTTGCGATTTCAGTAGCGGCGGCTTCGCCGAGGGCGGAGCCAGCGAGCGATGCGGTTTTTTGGTCGAGTTCGTCGAGGCGCGCAGAGATTTCTTGCTGCATTGGGAAGAATGGAGAGAAGTTGGCGCGTTTGGCAGCGAGGGCTTTTTTAGCAGCGTCGGCGGCGAGGTTTGTTGCCGCTGGAGAAGCGCCGGAGATTTTATTTAGCACGGAGTCTTGTGCTGCGCTTGCGGCTTTATCGAGGAGGGCGGGCGGGCGGAATTTGCTTATCACGCTGCGCAGGGGAGCGAGTTCGGCGGTCATTCCAGCGGCGGCTGCTTCGAGGTATTTTTTGCAGGCGACGGCGAGAGAGATTTTTTCTTTAGGGAGTATGTCTTTTCCTTGCGCTACCTCGACTGCGGTATCGAGTCTCTGTGCAGCGGCGACAACGGCAGGCCACGATTTTTGGGCAGCGTCGAGCCAGCCCGGAGTGCTTTTATCGCGTCGTGTAAAGTTTAGAAACTCGGTCTCTGCTTTTTGCCAAGCGTAGGCGGCATCGGCGACGGTTTTGATTTGTCGTGCGTCTGCTCCTTGGGCGAGGAGCAACTCGGATTTGGAAGCGGCGAAGCGGTCAATGCCTGCGGCGACGGGTTTGTTCTGGCTAAGCGTAGCACCGTTGGAGAGGGATTTTTCTGGCCAGACGGATTTACCCGCGCCACTTTCGCTGTATTGTGTCCACTGGAAAACGGCGTCGAGCATAGCAGAGGCCTTAGCTGCGTCTTCTCTTACCCATAAACCAAGGAGCGTCGGGACAAACGCATTGGGGGTGAACTCGACTTTATAGCCGGGGACAGATGGGTAGTGTATAATGCCCTCTAACTGTATAAGCGTGGAGAGTGCGGCAGTGTCGCGGGGTGTCCACGGCGTCTCTACATCGGCAACGCGAATGCGGGCGGCGTCTATCAGTGGGCGCGTAACGGAGGTGTCGAAGAGAATGCGTTGGGCTTTGCGGCGGCTCGTGTTGGGGGCGACAAGGAGGTTCAGCGGTTGATACACGACGGGGACGGAAATGTCGCGTGTGACAATGCTCTGGAGGCGTGTGTGAAACTCTGCAAGCGGCACCGATTCGCCGTCCACAGAGATAGGTGTTGAGCCGTTGTAGATATATTTCGATGCGCCGCGATACTCGGGTATTACGATGGGGTTCCAAGTGTGAGTCTTGGGATTCCAGCCAGTGGCGGCGGCTTGCCAATAGGCGCGTTCCATGCCGACACTTTCTTGCACGGTGAAGGCTCCCCAGACAGACAGTCCGACGACGAGGGAAAAGCTCACTCCGCCCGCCGTGCCGAGGATGATGCGGCGGCGCAAGAGTTGTTTTCCTGTGTTCACAGCGCGAGTGACAAGACCTTTTTCTTGGAAGATTTTTTCGAGGAAGAGGTCGCGTAAGAAGAATGAGCGTTCGCGCTCGAAGATGCGCCCTTCTGGGAGGGAGTCGGGTGTGACGCCCAGTGCGTTGGCGATTTCCATATCGAGTGCCTTGCCGTCGGTGATAGCAGAGGTGAGATAGATGCCGCGTAGAAAGAGTGGTTTTGCTGACCATTCGCCGACGGTGAAAACTTTCTCTAAGTAGAGGCGCAGGCGCGGGGCGAGAGCCGCGATGGATTGCGGGAGGGAGAAGAGCGTGTCCACCTCGTCGGCGCGGCGTGTGCCTTCTCCGCGTGCGGCGGGGTCGAGCATAAGGCCGAGGCGGCGGCGGGAAATCGTATCGCGGAGCGTCTGGAAATGCTCGTCCACGCCTTCTGGGTTAAACGGTTTGTCGAGTCCGTCGGGGTTCGACCAACCGGTCATCTGGTGTTGAAGTTTCGGGTCTTTAATGTCGGCGCAGAACTCACGGAAACCGTTTAGGAGGTCGCACTTTGTGACGAGGACGAATACGGGGAAACGCACGTCGAGCGAGCGTTGGATGCGGTCAAGTTGTTCGGCGATTTTGCCAGCTTTTTTAGCGATGGTGTCGGCGGTGTCGCGCAGCAGTGTATCGGCAGGAATAACGAGGAGAACGCCGTTGACTGGGCAGTCGGGGCGGTTCTTGCGCAAGAGGTTAAGGAACTCTGTCCACTCGGTCGTGGTGCCAGCTGGGGTTTCTTCAAAGAGGAGTTTTCCAGCGGTGTCGAGGATGACTGCTTGGTTGGCGAACCACCAGTTCATATTGATTGTTCCGCCAGTGCCCGACATCTCGTTTTGGAGGCCGGACGGGAAGCCGATGTTGCAACGGCGAATAGCCTCTGTTTTGCCGGAGCCGGGTTCTCCGACGACCATATACCAGGGGAGTTTGTAGAGGTCTTTTCCGGCGGTGCGAAACTGGGCGAGGCCGTTGAGAAATGCGCGGCGGAGGTCGTCGAGTTGTGCGCGGCGGGCGGCTTCGCTGATGCCACCGGGCGTTGCGCCGGAGTTGCCGGAGAGTTGGTCGGCAAGACTTTTTTCTGCCTTTTTTTGTTTAGAGGAGCGGACGAGGTCATAGACGAAGAGCATTGCGGCTATGCCGAGAAAGCCGAGCGCGAAGACCGTCATTATGGCGTTATCTGCGAAGAGGACTTTTCCGCCGATAGCCGTTCCTGCGAGCAAGACGGAGACGTAGCGGAGGTTGTTGGAGAGCGTGTCAAAGAGTGGGCGCATGTTATTTGTAAATGGTGTTAGTGTTGGTTAAAAGAGTGGTGTTATAGAGTTTGTTAGGCGGGTGATTTTTAGGGAGCGGGTTCGGGTTTGGGGGCACTTTCTTTACGGGCTTCGTCGTGTGTGAAAATAACGTCTAATGCTTTGCTCAAATCTGACGAGGCGTTTTTGAAGAGAATGATGTTTGTGGTGATGGCGATGAAGACAAGTGCGACGGCGATGATGAGCATCGGGATAAGCATCGAGCTGACTCGCGGGCGGAAGTCGGTGAGGTCGGTGTGTCTATAGCTTTCGGGGCTGATGAGGCCAGTCTCGTCGGTGTCAACCCATTTGCGGATACGTGGTTGGATTTCCTTCATTTTTTTGCGCAGCCACTCATTTTGCCCTTGATACCAGCCCGTAAAACCGAGGCCGAGGCAGGTGTAGAAAATGACAAGGCGCTCGTTGGCGGCGTCTTTTGTGTCGGCGAGTGTTTCGTCGAGCAGGTCGAAAAACTTTTCGTCGCCAGCGAGTTCGTTTTTCTCGTAAGCGAGGCGCGCCTTGTCCCACTCTCTTGCGTAAGGGAGGGTGCTTTCGGCGAGCATCGAGTCGGTGAAGAAGAAAAGTGCCAACTCCACTTTTTCGTAATTGTGGAGAAGATTTGGTTCGTTTTTAGCGCGGTCGGCCATTTTTTGGAAAATGGCTTTTATCTCCGCTTTTGCGGTGGCGATGTCTCCGGCGGGCGCGATGCGGGCGAGGCGATTGAGCCGGCAGATTTCTTGGAAAATCGGCTCGCAAAGCACCGGTAATGTAAGCGGTGCGGTATTGGTTTTGGTTGTTTCGGCTGGCATTTTGTTTGTTTTTGGTAGAGAAAGGTTGTGGAGAGTGGCGGGCAAAAAGTGGACAGTGGACTTTGTGGACAGAGTGGACTTAGTGGACAGCGTTTTTTAGGCGTTGGTTGTCATGTAGATGGCGACTTCTTTTATTTTGACCTCTATTTCAGGCCAGTGAAGAGAGACCTCGTGTTCTTGTTTTATTTGTTGCCAAATGCGCGAGGAGTCTGTGCTGTTTAGACGGAAGAAACTTAGGCCTGCCGAGGCGGGTAATTGCATTGGCGGGAAGCGCTCTTCCTTTAATTCGACGCCGCGTATCGCTCGTGTCGCCAGACTTTTTGGCATCAACTTGAAGCGGTTGCCGTCTTCTACAAGTGCGGCGACAGTGCGTGTGTCGCCTTCGCTTCTGACGGCGAGGAAGTATTCGACGGCGCGGGTGAGGTGGTCGTCGGAG
>JAITPT010000237.1 GCA_031289285.1 Puniceicoccales bacterium | reverse complement strand
GCCCCCTCCCCTTTTTTCCGACTGCGCCCTTATGACTTTGCGCACGGTGCGAAAACCGCTAACAGGGCAGGCATGACATCCCGCGAACGTTTTCTTGCTGCCTGCCAGTGCCAACCAGTGCCCGTGCCGCCAGTGTGGCTTATGCGACAGGCAGGACGCTATTTGCCCGAATACCGCACACTCAAAGAACAACACGGTTTCCTGAAACTCGTGCGCACTCCCGAACTCGCCGCCGAAGTCACACTCCAACCCGTGCAGCGTTTCGCATTCGACGCCGCGATTTTGTTTTGCGACATCCTCGTCGTGCCCGAGGCATTGGGGCTGGGTTACCACTTCCGCGATGGCGGCGGTATAGAGATGGAGTTTGCGCTGCGTTCGCCCGAACAAATCCGCGCCCTCGCCCCCGTCGCCGCCGTCCGCGAACGCCTTGCTTACGCGGGCGACGCACTTCGACTCGTCCGGCGCGAGCTTGGCGATGCTACTGCGCTGCTGGGTTTCGCGGGGTCGCCGTGGACACTTGCCGCTTACATGGTGGAGGGCGGAAACGTCGGCGGAGCGGAGCGGCTGCGCACACTCGCCGACGAAGACCCGCGCCATTTCGCGCTGCTCATGGAAAAACTCTCCGACGCCGTGGCAGACTTCCTGCGCTTCCAAATCGAATGCGGTGCCGACGCCGTGCAAATCTTCGACTCGTGGGGCGCACTCTGCGGCACAGATTACGAGCGGCTTTCGTTGCAATGGACGCGCCGCATCCTCGCCGCGTTGCCGAGCGGGACGCCGGCGATTGTCTTTGCAAAAGGGATGGCGGCGCAGGCACCAGCGATTGCTGCGGCGGGCGCGGCGGTTGTCAGTGTTGATTGGGAAACACCGCTGGCGCAGGTGCGCGACGCCCTTGCGGCGGCGGGTTTGCGAGCGGCTTTGCAGGGCAATCTCGACCCAGCCGTGCTCGAGACGACGCCGGAGGAGACGCAGGCTGCTGTGCGGGCGGTTCTGGCAAACATGGCGGGCGCACCCGGACACATCTTCAACTTGGGGCACGGCATCCGCCCCGCCGCAAAACTTGAGAACGTCGCCGCCCTCGTCGAAACCGTGCGCGGCGCGGCGTGATGTGCGCCTCCGTTTTACGCCAATGCTTCTGCAAACACGGCTTCGATTTCGGTGTAGTCTTCGGCACCGACGCTCACGCGAATTAACTCAGGGTCTATGCCGCAATCCAGCAGGTAGCGGCGTTGCGCGGCGTCGCCGACAAGCTCGTAGTGGGCCATGTAAATATACGGCGAGACAATCGTGAACCCCGTGCCGAAGCTGGGGCCTTTTGCGCAACGGATGCGGTCGTAGAAACGCGCTGGTGGGATGTTCAACTCGATGGTGAGCATACAGCCGGGACGCCCCGCGCCCCGCGCAATGGCGGCATAGTTTGCGGCAGATGCGCCGCCGTCGTCCGCCCGCAACACGCGGCGCACCGCCGGATGTTTTCCCAACCACGCCGATAGCCGCCCCGTGTTCTCGTTGATACGCGCTGCCACCGTCGTCATCTCCGTCATCTCCTCGGCCAGCCGCGCCAAATCTCGCCAGTAAGCGGGCGAGCGGGCGAGCCGCGCCGCGCTGAGCAGCGCGGCGGCGTCGGGCGCGGCGGGGTTCACCACCAACGCGCCCGCCATGACATCGCCCCCGTTGCCCGCGTATTTTGTCAGGCTTGTCACGAGCACATCGGCGAAGGGCACGAGGTTGACGTTGACAAGGCCGGAGATGGACGGGTCGGCCACGCACACCGCGCCGTGCTGCCGCGCAAGGGCGGAGAGCCACGCCATATCGGGAGTGCGAACGAGCGGGTTCGTCGGCGTCTCGGTGACGACCGCCGCGACCTTGCCCGCATTGTCCGCGAAAAACTTTTCGACGGCGGCTTTGTCGAGCACGTCGGGGAGGAAGTCGAAGGACTCGTCCGTGCCGAGGCATTTGCGGAGGATTTCTGTGGTGTCGGTGTAGAGCCAGCCGAGGTGGAGCCAGCGCGTCCGCCCGCGCGGAAGTTGCAGGGCGCGGATGGCCTCAAACGCGGCGTAGAAGGCGTTCATGCCGGAGCGGCACAGGAGGACGTCGGCGGCCCCAGCGGGCGCGAGCAGCGGCGCGAGCACGGTAACGATTTCGGCGGCGATGCGCTCGGCGTTGGCGGCGGCAACATCGGCGTTGGCGGCGGCAGACGGTGTGGCGGCGGGGACGACCGCCGTGGCGGCGCGTTCAAAAGGGGCGATGGGCGTGAGCGCGGGCAGCGGCAAACCTCGCGCCAGCAGCCAGTCTTCTGCTTGGCGCGAACTCACCGCGACGCCCGTGTGCTGGATGATTTTGCCAGCGCGGGCAGCGGTGGCGGGGTCGGTGGGCGAGGTGTGCAGCAACGCCCAGCCGTCGCTCTCGACGACGCCCCAGTCTTGCGCACCTGCGAGCGCGGCGACGCGGCGGGCGACCTCGGCGGACGCCACGGGGAAGAGTGCGCGCGTGGGCAGTTTGCTCGCCAAAAACAAATGTCGTGCGACGGCGGTGACGTAGGGGTGTTGCAAGAAGCGCGGGTAGCCTGTGCGCACGGCGTCCATCGTCTCGGGGCGGCGTTCCTCGTAGCCGACGACATCGGCAAAAGTTGGCAGGCTGACGATGACGGCGTGCGGGTTATCGGGAATACGTGTTCCCGTCGGAAAATGGCGAAATGCGGACATGGCTGTTTTGGCGCATCAAAAAAGATTTTTCACGTCGCCCGCGCCACAACGAAGTTGAGAGCAGTCGGCGACGGCGGAGCGACGGCGTAACGGCGGCGGAGCGGCGAAAACGGGTTTAACCACAAAGGTCACAAAGGTTTTCACAAAGGGCACAAGGGACGTGAAATTGAGTGATAGCGAAATGGCTAAACTCTCGAACTCAAAGGATACTTTGTGCCCGTTGTGCCATCCTTTGTGTCCCTTGTGGTTAAACCTAAAACCTAAGGACTGCCCTTCCCGATTAAAGTCGCCGCGCCTTCCCTGCCCTGCCGCATCTCACACATTCCGATAATCGCCTGTGCCGGCCTCTTTGCGCGGCGGGGTGGTCAGGCGTTTGATCTCGGCGCGGAGTTTTTCGATGTCGGCTTTCAGGGTTTCGATTTCGATTTTTCGGCGATTATTTTCGGCGGTCAAATCTTTGTTCCCCTCGGTGAGCTTCTTGTTTTTGGCGGTCAACTCCTCGTTAATTATTTCGAGCACGGCGTTTCGTCTCTGCAATCTATCGAGACGTGCGCCGAGTTCGCCGGAACCTGCGGGCGGCTTATCCAAGTCGGCCTCGGTCAGCGTGGATGCGGGCGTGGACACCGGTGCGGGCGCGGGTTTCGTGGTGATTTCGACCTCGGTGGCTCGCTTCTCTTCGGCGGCGGCGGCGTCGCCAGCGCGGGCGCGTTCGGCGTCAAGTTGTTTGCCGAGGTTGTCCACTTGGGCGCGGACTTCGCCCAGCTCTTTGTCGAGCGCGGCGGCGCGTTCGCGTTCTTTGGTGGCGTCGGTGCGGGCGGCGTCGGCCTCGAGTTTTTCGGCGGCGAGCACTCCGGCGGCTTCCGTGTTTTTTTTGTTTAGTGCCTCGATGTCGGCGGCGAGTTGTTTCTCGGCGGCGGTGCTTTTTTCGATGTTTTTGCGCAGGCTATCGAGGCGCACGTTGAGCAGCTCGTTTTCCGAGAGGCGTGTGGCGGCGAGGGCGGTGGCGGCGGTGAGTTCTTCCCGAGTCCGCGTGTTGGCGTCGGCACTGCTTTCTAATTGTTTGCGCAGGGAGGCGACGTTCAGGTCGGCGTCGGCTGTCTCAAAGAGAAACAGCAAGGTGGTCGCCGCGAAGAGGAGCGCGAGCATGGCGAAGAGGACGGAGGATTTGTTTTTCATCAAAGGAAGGCGTTGGCGCGTCGGTTGGTTGCTTGTTGGTGGGAAGGTGCGGGAAATGCGCCCGCGAGCAAACGGCAAAACCCGCTGTGGTCAAGCGTGGGCACCGTCCCCGCCGCCTTGACATTGCGCGGGGCGAAGGGCACTCTCACCTGCTTTTTCTATGGGAGTTCCTGTATCGCAAATGCTCAAAGTGGCGTCCTACGTCATTGGCAAAAAACTGCGTGGCCAGACGCGCTATCCGCTTGTGCTCATGCTTGAACCCCTCTTTCGCTGCAACCTCAACTGCGAAGGTTGCGGCAAAATCCAATACCCCGACCACCTGCTCAAAAAGCGCGTGACCGCCGCGCAGGCACTCGCCGCCGCCGAGGAGTGCGGCGCACCTATGGTTTCCATCGCGGGCGGCGAACCGCTGCTCCATCCCGAAATCGGCGACATCGTCAACGGCCTCATCGCGCAGGGACGCTACATCTACCTCTGCACAAATGCGCTCTTGCTCGCCAAAAAAATCGACACCTTCAAGCCCGACAAACACCTCTCCTTTTCTGTCCACCTCGACGGCCTCGAGGCCGAGCACGACCACGCGGTCGCCCGCACTGGTGCGCACAAAATCGTCGCCGACGCCATCCGCAAAGCCGTCGCCGCAGGTTTCCGCGTCACCACCAACACCACACTTTTTAACTCCGCCGACCCGCGCCGCGTGCGTGCTTTTTTTGACGAGGCGATGGCACTGGGCGTTGGCGATATGATGGTCTCGCCCGGCTACGCTTACCCGAAGGCACCGTCGCAAGAAATCTTCCTGAGCCGCGAGCGCACAATCACGCTTTTCAAAAAGATTTTTTCGCGTGGCAAAAAGCACTGGAAGCTGAACCTCTCGCCCAACTTCGTCGCCTTCCTCCAAGGCAAACGCGACTACGATTGCACACCTTGGGGCACGCCCACCTACAACGTCTTCGGCTGGCAAAAGCCCTGCTACCTGCTCTCCGACGGCTACGTGCGCACCTTCAAAGAACTCATGGAGGAGACGGATTGGGAAAAATACGGACAACGTAGCGGCGAGCCGCGTTGCCGAAATTGCATGGTGCATTGCGGCTACGAGCCGTCTTCCGTGCGCGACATATTTTCGTTCGGAGGCATCTTCCGCCACTTCGCAGCCGAGCGGCACAACTTCGACGACAACGGCGAAGACCCCGACACTCCCATGCCTCCAATCACCAGCGCAGACGGCGGCGCAGACGCCAACAACAACGACGCGGCCAACGCAGACGACGCGACGGCAAACACTCCGCACACTTGTTGTTGCCAAAAACCCAAGCCTTAACCGCCAGCCATCCTCGCGACCTTTTTTCCAAACACGCACGCAACAACCGACAACCAATCGCAACCGACAACCAACCGCAAAACCATGTCCGAAAAAAAATCCGCACCCAAAACCGCCGCGCCTAAAATCGCCGCGCCAATCCTGCCCGACTACGTCTTCCGCTGGACAGCGGGCAAAGACCCAACGGCACCCGCCGCCATCGCAAAGTTCTTCGACTCCGCGCCCATCCGCGTCCTCAAAGAGCGCATGTGCGACATCGGGCGGCGCATGTGGCAACGCGAATACACCGACGGCAACGGCGGCAACTTGACCGTCCGCGTCGGCGACAACCTTTTTCTCACCACGCAAACTCTCATCTCCAAGGGCTTCATGACGCCGGAGACGATCGCCCTCGTTGACGGCACAGGGCAGCAGCTCGCGGGCAAGTTCAAGCGCACAAGCGAGTGCCTCACCCACCTCGCCATCTACCGTGCGCAGCCCTCCGCCCGCGCCACCTGCCACGCGCACCCCGTCCACGCCACCGCCTTCGCAGTCGCTGGCCTGCAACCGCCCGTCGGCATGATTCCCGAGGCAGAGGTTTTCCTCGGCAAAATCGGCCTCGCGCCCTACTTCACGCCCGGCACACCGGAGCTTGCCGCCGCAGTCGGCGACGCCGCCAAGCGCGGCCACTACTCGATACTCATGGTCAACCACGGCGTCATCACTTGGGGCGAGCACATCGAAGACGCCTATTGGAAAATGGAAAACACCGAGTCCTACTGCAAAACAGTCTATATCGCCAAGACCCTCGGCGCACCCCTCGGCACCATCAACGCCACCCAAATGCGCGACCTCATCAACCTACGCAAAAGCCTCGGCATGGCCGACCCACGCGAGACCCGCGCCGATAAGCAGCTGCTCGACAACTCCGAGTTCTTCGGCGCGTTCAACCCCAAAACCGCCAGCAAACGCTGAGGCCGCTCACCCAAAAGTTTTGCCTTCGCAACACCCCCGCATAGCTTGCCGCCTCTTCATGCCGGAAACACTCGCCAGCCGCAATCAACCAGCCGCGAACACCAGCGAAAGCGAGGCGTTTTTCGCGCCCTTGCGCGAACACATCAACAAGCTCGACGCATTCTTCGAGACACAGATAGCCGAGTTTGAACCCGCCGTGCGCGAGCTCGTCGCCTACACCCTCGCACACCGCGGCAAACGCCTCCGCCCAGGCCTCGTGTTCTACGCAGGCTGGACCGGCAAACCGCCCTCCGACGCCCTCGTGCGCGCCGCCGCAATCGTCGAGCTGGTGCATCTCGCCACACTCGTCCACGACGACATCCTCGACGACGCCACCCTGCGCCATAATTCGCCCACCGCCGCCGCCAAATACGGCCCCCACGCAGCGGTGCTCCTCGGCGATGCACTCTTCGCCCAAGCACTCATCCTCGCCTCGGCGTTTCCCGATACCGGCGTCTGCCGCCTCGTCTCCGCCGCCACACGCCAAGTCTGCTCCGGCGAAATTTGCCAGACCTTCGGACGCGGCGACGCCCGCCTCTCCCTCGAACAATACTTCCGCATCATCCGCCTCAAGACCGCCGAGCTATTTGAAGTCTCCTGCCGCCTCGGCGCACAAATCGGCGACGTCTCCGCCAACCCCGACTACGCCGCCGCTTGCGCCATCTTCGGAAGACACCTCGGCATCGCTTACCAGATTTTTGACGACATCGCCGACTTCGGAGTCAACGAGGCAGGCGCCGGAAAAACCCTCGGCACAGACTTTGCCAGCGGCAAATTCACGCTGCCCGTTTTGCTCTACCTGCGCCGCCTG
Source organism: Puniceicoccales bacterium (assembly GCA_031289285.1). Lineage (GTDB taxonomy): Bacteria > Verrucomicrobiota > Verrucomicrobiia > Opitutales > UBA953 > CALNBE01. Next base: position 10,685 of record JAITPT010000237.1, on the reverse strand, counting down.
CCCGACGCGGAAGCCGCCGCCCTCGCAGCACAATTAGAAGCGCGAGCAGTCTCGCCAGAACAACTCGCCGAGCGCATGGCGAACGCAGGTGTGCCAAGCGAATGCAAACGCATTTTCCAAGAAGAAACCGACAAGGCCGACGCCGCCATCGCACCATTCGCCGACGCACCCTCCGCCACCCGCTTGCACGAACTGACCGGCTACGTGCGCACCCGACTCAGCGCACTCCCGCGCTTCGCGTGACTCGCGTGACTTGTGTGCTTCGCCAGATTTGTAAGATTTGTGTGCCCTGCGAAATTTTTCCGCCCGCCAAAAAAACATGTTCCCGCTTTTTTCGCTCACGCCCGCCGAACGCCGCGCCCTCGCGCTCCTCACGCTCCTGCTCGGCCTCGCCGCCGCACTCGTCTGCCTACGCAATGGCTACGCCGCTTGAAAACAAGGGGGGCGGGCGTGGCGTGACAAAGAAAAGACTTCACACCCGTGGCAAAATCGGCATTCTGCGCCCCTCGCACGGCTCCCATGAAGCGGCAACGCCGCCCACAAAGAAACGAGCATTATTTTCGGACGAGAAATGACAGACCGCCCAAAGCGTTTGCGCATTGCGAGCAGGTCACCCTCACCCCCGAAAAAACGCCGCACGGAGCCTCACAAAACAACAAAAAAACAAGATACAAGCCAATGGCATCAACAGACAACACCAACGCGGCAGCCGCCGAAACACCGGCGCAACCCGTGGAACAAGCCGCCTCCACACAAGACAACACCACAACCCCAAACCCGCAAACCACCCCGCAGGAACCCCCCGAACCCAGCGGTGACAACACACGGGCAAACAACACAAACACCCGCGAAACCACAGCAAAAACACGAATCGCGGAATCTCCGCTCGAAGCCACCCACGCAGACTTGCCCCCGTTGAGCACCCTCCCCGTGCCCGGCGCCGTCGCAAACGCAAACTCGCCCCAATCCGGCGAACCGCGAACCGCCGCAAGGCGCGGTCTCGGACGTGGCCCCTCCACCAAAAACGGCGCAAACACCGCAGGACCCGTCGGAGTCGTCGAAGACCCCGTCGCCATAAACGAATCTCTCTCAGGAAAGTTCGCCAATGGTTACGAAGGAGGCCCCGAACGCAAACCCGCCAGCGAACGCAAGAACTCAAGCGAACGCAAACCCGCAGGCGAAAACGCAGGCACAAGCACAGACGAAAACGAAAGTGCAAGCTCCGCCGAAAGCTCAGCCGACACCGGCACCGAAGCCAAAGCCGCAGATGCAGCCGAAAGCCCCGGCGAGTTTGTCCCACCTGTCTCCCAACGGACGCAAAAAGCAGAACTGGACCCCGAGCGCGAACGCCGTTCCCGCGAGGAAAAACGCCAGCAACGCGAACGCGACTTCCCACGCAACGAACGCGGCGAACGCCCCGAACGCGGCGAACGTGGCGAATACGGGCAACGCGGCGAACGTGGCGAACGCCCCGAGCGTGGCGAACGGAGTGACCGCAGCGAACGCGGTGACCGCAGTGACCGTGGTGACCGTGGGCGCAAACCCGAGTTTTTCGGGCATCGCCGTGAAGACCGCCCGGGCGAATGGGCACCCGGCGGAAAAGCACCTGAGCAACGTCAAGGGGAGCAACGCCAAGGCCCTCCGAACAAGCTCCACATCGAAGCACCCGCAATACCTGTTCAAGAGGAAGATTCCCTCTGGACAAAAATCAAAGAGTTTTTCGCGAATCTCTTTGGCGGCTCCAAGGAAAAACCTGAAGTCCGCAAACCGCAAACTGACGGCAGAACTGGTGACGGACGTTTTGAGCGCAACCGTGGCGAGTTTCGTGGTGGCGACCGCCGTGGCGGTGACCGCCGTCGCACGGGTGGTGGCGGGCGTGGGCGTGGTGGTTTCCGTCGCAGCAGCGACTCCGACCGCCGTGGCGACTCTGACCGCCGCAGCGGGGGCGACAGCCCTGACCGCCGCAGCGACGGCCCATCCAACCGCCGAGGATACCGTTAAGCAAAAAAGCTCACAATAACTGCAGTTTTCGGATTTCCGAAAAAACAGCGAAAAACAAACAAAAAACCGCAGGTTCTCCTGCGGTTTTTTTGTTTTTTCAAAAGTCCCCCTTTTCCGCCACTCCTTCCTCCCCGAATAATCCTAAGAACGGCAGTTCAGCGCCAGAATAAAGTGTCAGACGCTTTTTCAGTTGCATCTGAAAAATCTCCCGTCGCTTTTCGCCTGATTGCACCGCTCGTCCTATTTTCTGCTGCGAGGATTTATCTATGTGTGTGATGGTGGCAATGCCCCAAACACCCCAAGGATAAAGTGCCCCAAAGGGAATAAACGGAATAAAGTGTCAGACGCTTTTTCACTTGCATCTGAAAAATCCCCCGTCACTTTTCACCTGATTGCACCGCTCGTCCTATTTTCTGCTGCGAGGATTTACCTATGTGTGTGATGGTGGCAATGCCCCAAACACCCCAAGGATAAAGTGCCCCAAAGGGAATAAACGGAATAAAGTGTCAGGCGCTTTTTCACTTGCATCTGAAAAATCCCCCGTCACTTTTCGCCTGATTGCACCGCTCGTCCTATTTGCTGCTGCGAGGATTTACCTATGTGTGTGATGGTGACAATGCCCCAAACACCCCAAGGATAAAGTGCCCCAAAGGGAATAAAGTTGTCCGGCAACGGCGAAAACGAATTCTGAACTGGTTCCAAATCGACACACCCACCAAGTTTGCTTTTGGGGGAAAGTGCTTTCCTGCTTTACGAGCTACGTTGGTTCACAACCCCCAAGGGGGAGGGGGGGAGGCCAACAGAGCCACGGGGCTGGCGCGAGGAAGGAGTGCATACTTTGGGGACGGGTAGCAACACACCACAACCCCAACGCGGTTACACAACCTCACGAAAATCAACCCTTTGCAACGCCATTGGGGGCAGCCGAATAATTTACCAGACTAAATAAATCATTTGACATGACATGACAGGTGGCACAAAGGCAAAAAGGGACAGGCATTTTATTTGCGTAGGCACTGGAGGTGCATCTCAACCCCAACGGGGTTGCCCAACAGAGTCACGGGGCTGGCGCGAGGAAGGTGCCTACTTTGGGGACGGGTAGCAACATACCCAACCCCAACGCGGTTACACAACCTCACGAAAATCAACCTTTTGCAACGCCATTGGGGGCAGCCGAATAATTTACCAGACTAAATAGTCGGTCTTGAAAAAGTCTCAACCCCTTGACTGTGAATAAATTGTTAATAACTTTATGGGAACATTTTTCGAGGTCTGTTGTCTAACCGCGCGCACCTACAAAAATCATCTATGAAACCGCACAAAAAAGAAATACTTCATCAACGGGAGCTTTTTCGCACCTCGCTTGACGAAATACTCAACAAAAACCACGAATTGGTCATACTTGCCGATAAAATGAATTGGCAAAGCATTACCAAGTTCGTTGACTCCCAGCACCCCGTCCACAACGGCGCCCCCGCGAAAGACGGACGGCTGATGGCGGGCCTGCATTACCTCAAATACGCTTTTAATCTCAGCGACGAGGCGGTTGTCGCACGCTGGCGAGAGAACCCGTATTGGCAGTATTTTTGCGGAGAGGAGTTTTTCCAACACGACTTTCCCATAGACTCTTCAAGCATGAGTCGTTGGCGCAAACGCATCGGGGAAGAAGGCTCGGAGGCGTTGCTTAAAGAGACCCTGACAACGGCAATAAATATGGGATTTCTAAAAGTCTCTGATGTTGAAAAATTGAACGTTGACACGACCGTCCAGACCAAGGCGATTCGTTATCCGACCGACGCTCGATTGCTCAACCGTGCGCGTGAACGTCTTGTTAAAGAAGCGCGCAAATGCGGGTTAAAGATAAAACAAACTTACGCACGTGTTGGGAAGTTTTTATTGTTGAGACAAAGTCGTTATTCACATGCGAAACAAGTGAAACGGGCAACTGGCTGTATTGATAAACTAAGAACGATACTTGGTCGGATAATTCGAGAGGTTGAGCCACAGTCAAAAAACGCGCCGGAGAAGTTTTTGGACCTTTTGCGAATAGCGAAGCAACTCTTTGTTCAACAAAAGGATAGCAAAGACAAGATATATAGCGTCCACGAGCCGGATGTGAAGTGTATCGCGAAAGGAAAAGCGCATAAAAAATATGAGTTTGGTAACAAGTCGAGTGTTGCGAGTACGAATAGTAAGAACTGGATAGTTGGTGCTCGCGATTTTCGAGGCAATCCATACGACGGGCACACTTTGGGTGCTCAAATACAACAAGTTCGACGATTGGTTGAGGGAGTAGGTAAAATAACCGCTTATACAGATCAAGGTTACCGAGGTCACGGGCATGAGGGCGACACCATTGTAATCGACCGGGAGCGACGAGGCTCAATGAGTAAGCGCGAATGGAGGCGGTTAAAGAGACGCAGTGCGATAGAGCCGATAAACGGGCATTTAAAGAGTGGTCATCGTTTGGAGCGCAATTGGCTAAAAGGTGCTCTGGGCGACCAGAACAACTGCATATTAAGTGCCGCTGGATTTAACTTCCGAAAATTGCTACGTGCAATTTTTTGGCCTCTTTTATTTTTCCTCTCCAAAGACCTCCCAAAAGGATTTCAGCAGTTTTCCCAGCTCCAGTTTCCGCTTGCCAACAGCGGATATGGGGGTTTTTCAAGACCGACTAAATAAATCATTTGACATGACATGACAGGTGGCACAAAGGCAAAAGTGCCATGCACTTTTTTATTTGCGTAGGCACTGGAGGTGCATCTCAACCCCAACGGGGTCGTGGGCCAACGCAGCTCGCAAAGCAGGAAAGCATTTTCCTCAAAAACAAACTTGGTGCGTTGATTTGGAGGCAGTTCGGAATTTGTTGCCGTCGCTGTGGGACAACTGTGCTTTGCGTTACGAGTAACAAAATACTCCTCTCGCACTTTCTCCTTCCGTTGCACGGACTATTGGCTATCAAGGTTTGTGTCGCCCGAAGTTTTCTTTTCTCTTCCGCGCCGTTTTCCATCGTCTTCACACCAACTTCACCCTTCGTCATGTCCTTCCAAAAAATCACTGCTGTCGCCACCCGTGCCGCCTTCACCTTCGCTGCCCTTGCCGCCATCGGTTGCACACAACGCGACGCCATTCAAGCGCCGTCGCAACCCGATGCGTCCGCATCACCCCCCGCGCCCGCGCCTGCCACGGTCAAACCAGACGTCACCGCCAAGCCCGTCGTTGGTTCGCCGTGGACGTTGCGCCTGCCCAACAACGTCGCGTTAGAAATGCTGCCCGTAGCAGCGGGGTCTTTCACGATGGGCAGTCCGAGCAGCGAGCCAGAGCGCGAGCCATACCGTGCGTACAGCGAGACGCAGCACCGCGTCCGTATTACTCGTCCTTACTGGCTGGGCAAATATGAGGTCACGCAAGCGCAATGGCAGGCTGTGATGGGAAGGAATCCATCGTATTTCAAAGGTGCCCAGCGTCCCGTCGAAAAAGTGTCGTGGAGCGAGGCGATGGAGTTTTGCCAAAAACTAACGGCGCAAGAACGCGCCGCTGGGCGTTTGCCAGCGGGCTACCGTTACACCCTGCCGACGGAAGCGCAGTGGGAATATGCGTGTCGCGCTGGCACGACGACGCCGTTTAGCACGGGGGACAATCTCACGACAGCCCAAGCGAATTACAATGGCAACGGTCCCTACAACGGGAACGCCAAGGGCAAAAACCGAAAGACGACCACGGACGTTGGGAGTTTCGTCGCGAATGCGTGGGGCTTCCACGACATGCACGGCAATGTTTGGGAATGGTGCAGTGATTGGGATGAAACGTCCCCTGCAGGTGGCGACGACCCGCTTGGTGCCGCCCCCGGCTCCTACCGCGTCAACCGCGGCGGCAGTTGGTTCGACCGTGCGCGGCGCTGCCGCTCCGCCATCCGCGACAGGTACGAGCCGCTCCGCCGCCAAAGCGAGCTCGGCTTCCGCCTCGCTCTCAGTTCTGCCGGAGAAAAATAGCCAGTGAGCGGGCGAGGGATGAGCGGGCAGGCGTTCGGTGCAGGCGGAGTCTCGGGCGTGGGGCGTGGAGCGAGCCCGTATCGAAGCGGAGAGCCAGACACACCGCCTGCACCGAACGTTGCGTTGTCGTTAGATGCCCCCCTCCCACAACTCCAACGTGGCTTGCCCAACCTCACGGACATCAGCCCCTTGCAACACCCTTGGGAAACCCTGTTTTTTTGGGGGGATTATACAGTCACCAGCCACCACCTCGAATGTTTTTGCTATGGGACGGCTGTGGTTTTCCCCTTTTATTTTTCCATATCGCGAGTCGGCACTTGATTTTGCGGCAAAAAAAACAAGGATGCGGCGATGGAAACCGACGCCGTGCATCCACTTGTTGATATGACTTATAGTTTCTCGTGGGAGGAAGAACCCTCTGACGAGCAGCTTGCTGTCTTGCTGCACGAGGTTGGGGATGAGGTGCGTCGGAAACAGGCCGAGTGTTCGCGGATGTTGCTCCAAAAAATACGCGATGAATACGAGCGCGCCAAAATTGAGCAAACCCGCCATGCCCAAACCTAAACTTCTCATCATCGCTGGCCCGAACGGTTCCGGCAAAACCTCCGTAACCGGAAAACTCTTGAGCCACGAATGGCGGAGCGGCTGCGAATACATTAACGCCGACGACATTGCGCGGGATGTTTTTGGCGATTGGAACTCGCCGGAGGCAGTGCTCGAGGCCGCCCGCCTCACGACCACGCAACGCAAAGACTGCCTCGCCAACGGGCGCAGCCTCATTTTTGAAACCGTTTTCTCGTCGCCCGAAAAAATCGCTTTTATCGCCGAGGCGAAACGTCTGGATTACTTCATCCGCCTGTTTTTTATTGGCACGGACGACCCCAGTATCAACGCCCAGCGCATCGTCCGCCGCGTGATGGAGGGCGGGCACGGCGTCCCTATTCCCAAGATTATCAGTCGCTATTCCAAATCCATCACAAATTGCGCTATCGTCGCCCCGTTTGTGGACAGGCTTTATGTGCTCGACAACTCTGTTGACAACGCTGATGCCCAGCTGCTCTTTCGCGCCGTTGATGGGGTTTTGGCAAAGCAATACGTTCCTGTAAATCCGTGGGCGGAGATCATCTACCAATCCGTTACCCCCGCTGCCTAACTCCGCCGCCCGCTGCCTAACTCCGCCGCCCGCTGCACATCAACGTTCCGTTCGTGCTCCGTTCGTGTTCGTTCGTGCTCTGTTCGTGTTCAATAAACATCCCGCTGGTAGCGTCCGGTTTTTTTCAGAGCGGCGAGATAAGCGGCGGTCTCGTCGGGGGTTTTGCCGCCGTGCGCGGCGACGATTTCCGCCAACGCGATGTCCACATCCTTCGCCATGCTACGGGCGTTGCCGCAAACGTAAAAATACGCGCCGGCTTCGAGCCAACGCCAAAGCTCCGCGCCGTCGCGCCGCATCAAATGGTGAACATAGACTTTCTCCGCTTGGTCACGCGACCACGCCAACGTGAGCGCGTTGAGCAAACCGCTGTCGCGCCAGCCCAGAAGCTCGTCTTTGTAAATGAAGTCTTTCGCCTCGTGGCGGTCGCCGAAAAACAACCAGTTTTTGCCCGTCGCGCCACGCGCCGCCCGCTCTTGCAAAAAGCCGCGAAACGGCGCGATCCCCGTCCCCGGGCCGACCATGATGACAGGCGCGGCGGCGTCGTCGGGCAGCGCAAACTTCGAGGGGTGCAGAAAAACGGGCACGGCGGCTTCGCCCAGCGGTGCGCGTTCGGAGAGGTAGGTCGAGCAGACGCCGTCGCGCGCACGCCCTGCGAAGGTGTAGCGCAGAGTGGCGACCGTCAGCGTGATTTGCTCCGGGCAAATCTTCGGCGAAGAGGAGACCGAGTAGAGGCGCGGGGCGAGCGGGCGGAGCAGGGAAACGTATTCTTGCGCAGAGAAACGCGCAGACGGGGCAAGCTCCGCGATGTCGCCAAGCTCGCGCTCTTCGATCCACGCTTTTTGCTTGGCGGCGTCGGCCTCGTTGAGCGCGGTGTCAAGCTCGATTTGCTCGGCGGGCACGGCGGCGTGTTCGCGGACAGCCCGCAGGAAAGCCGTGCTCGGGCAGCGCAGGGAAAGTTTTTTGAGCAGAGTGTCGCGGAGGTTCGCAGGTGCGGTTTCGCGGGGGAGCGTGACAAGCTCGCCGCCGTCAAAGCGGAGCGCGGCGAGCAGTGAATCAACAGCGGCGGGGTTGTTTTCGGGGCAGACGCCGAGCGCGTCGCCCGCCTTGTAATCAATGCCGCTGCCGGAGATGTCGAAGACGAGGTGCCAGACCGCCTTGGCACCCGCCGAAAGCGGGCGACGCTCGGCGAGCTTGGCGCGGAACGGGTGGTTACGGTCAATGACCTGCTGGACAAAATCGCTCATATCGGGCGTCGCAGGGAAAGGCGGAAACGCCCGATGGCAAAACAAAACCACCCGCCGCCGCGCCGCCCGTGCGCCGCCGTGCGCCACTCCCCGCTTGCCAAGCGGCAAGCCTTCCCGCACCGTCGCGCCCATGTCCGACAACACCTTTTCCGAAGAACAGAAAGCCGCAATCGCCGTCTGGGTTGACGAGGGCGCTTCCCTCTCCGAAATCCAAAAACGCATCAACTCCACATTCGGGCAGTCCATCACTTACATGGAACTCCGCTTCCTCGTGGGCGACCTGCGCCTCACTCTCAAAGACAAGCCATCTCCGAAAAACGAAAAAAATAACGCGCCCGCCGCCAACGACGACGTGCTCTCCGTCGGCGACACCGCTGACTACGCGGGCGGCAGTTACCAGAGCGCGGCAGGCGCACCCGCCGATGGTGGCGACGATTTCTCCGACGACGAGACCCTCGGCACCGACGACGGCCTCGGCAGCACGGACGCTGCCGCCGACGCTGCCACCGACGCCGACGGTTTGCCGGCTGGCGCGGGAAAAGTCACCGTGGAGATTGACCCCGTGCAACCGCCCGGTCTCGCTGCCACTGGCACCGCGAAGTTCCCCGACGGCACGTTTGTCAAGTGGATTCTTTCGGGCGACGGCAGGCTTGGTTTTATGCCGCCGCACGAGCGTTACCGCCCCACCGCAGCCGCCGCGCGCCAATTCCAAACCGAACTCCAAAACGAGCTTGTCCGCGCCGGTCTCCTCGGCTGAGCCGCGCCAAGACCCCGCTCGCCACCGCACGATTTCTCACCACCACTCGCGCCGCCTTTCCCCGCCATGAAAAGCCTGCCCAACATAATGACGCTCTCGCGTGTCCCCTGCCTCTTCGTCATCGCCGCACTGGTCGCCTACGACGCCGTGTGGACCGCCACCGCCTCGTGGGTCGTCTTCACGCTTGCCGGCATCTCCGACTACCTCGACGGCTGGCTGGCGCGGCGCATGGGCATCGTCTCCAACTTCGGGAAACTCATGGACGCGCTCACCGACAAAATCTTCAACGTCGGGCTGATGATTTTTCTGCTCGTCTATCCGGTCGGCGCGGCCTTGTTGCCGAACTGGTGCGTGTTCTTGGTGGTGGTAATCCTCGTGCGCGAACTGTTAGTGACAGGGCTGCGCCTCGTGGCGGCGAGTGCCAACATCGTGCTCTCCGCCGAGCGTTCGGGGAAAATAAAAACCGTGCTCCAAATCTTCGCCGTCGGCTCGTTCCTCTTTGTCCGCGCCGCCGAAATTGATTGGGGGGTGCCCGCCGGAATTGTCGAGTGGCTGCGCTACATCGCGCTCGGCTCCTTCATCGGTGCCGCGCTGCTGACCGTCACCTCCGGCATAGGTTACCTTGTAAAATACTGGGGTCTCTTCATGGGCGACCCCGAAAACTTTTCTAAAAAACAATGAGCTACATTGGGAAAATTATCGTTGGCATCGCGACCCTCGGCCCGCTGGGAATGCGGATGCCCGCGCCGGGCACGTGGGGCAGTGCGGCGGGGATGCTGTTCTACGTTTTGATTTTTAAGTCGCGCAACACGCTCGACACATGGGCGAGCTACCTTGGCATTTTGACGGCGGCGGTGCTGGTGGCGATTGTCATCTGCGGAATTGCCGAAAAACATTTTAAGAAAAAAGACCCCGGGCAGGTGATATTGGACGAGTTTGTCGCCATGCCGCTGGTGTTTGTGGGTGTGGAGAGTTTTGTCGGCAAAGAGGGCAACTACTGGTTCCTGTGGATGCTGGGCGGCTTAGTGGCATTCCGCTTTTTTGACATCGTAAAACCCTTCGGAATTAGGTCGCTGCAAAAGCTCCCCGGGGGCCTCGGCATCGTCATTGACGACCTCGCCGCCGCCGCCGCAAGTTGCGCCCTCCTCCACATCGTGCATCTGGGGCTGGCAGGGCTGGCGGCGTTCGGGTGAAGCGGGCATGGCGGGAGCGGGGGCGGCTTGCGGGCTGCGCCTTGCATCGAGCGCTGAAGGCGCGGTTTCATAATAGCCTATGGCAACGCCATAGGATAATGGGCGGCGGCTCACAGCGGGCTGTAAGCCCGCCTCAACCTTCGCTCAGAACGCCACCCTCGCGCCTCCCGCCGCCTACCTCCATTGCGTTAAGGTGGGCTTACAGCCCACAGCGGAGAAACCGCCCATTATCCTAAAAACGGCAGTTGGAGGGGAAGTATTGCGAGAAGATGTTGTGGCAGATGCGCTTGGTGGATTTGTGAAGGCGCACCTGTTGGTGCGTCGAACAAAGCCAACAAGTGCAGA
>JAITPT010000210.1 GCA_031289285.1 Puniceicoccales bacterium | reverse complement strand
ATACGTCGGTCTCGCCGGCAAGGTCATCGGCAACGACACCTTTGGCCTAAGCGCCCCCGGCCCGATTGCCCTGCGCGAAACCGGCATCACCAAAGAAGCCGTAGTCGCCGCCGTAAAAGGGCTGTGAGGACGAACCATTTTAACCAACACATCTAACAGAGGAAAAAACATCATGGGAATGGGATATGACGGAACTCCACCAGCGGAATGGATAGGTGCAAAAGTCTATGCCGAGTATGCAATCATGCTCGTCAACACAGCGATAGAACGCAGTCATTCGGAAGACATTCCGATGCCCGTCGCTATGGCCGTGCAAAGTAACTTTAGGCGAGCAGTCGAGGCGTTGCCTCCCGAGATGAAACTTCCACCGGAAGAAATCACAGCGTATAAGGAGAGATGTGGTTCGTGGGAAAAAAATCTGGAAACATTCGAGAAGTTAATGAAAGACGTATTTGTGCCAGATCCGGCAAACCGTTACCAATATACGGGTATTGTGCCAGCAAAGTCTATCCTTCGGGTTCTCTATTCTCTGCAAGATCTTTTCTCATCGGCTTATGCTGCTCATTTTTACCAAGCACGAGTAGAATGGTTCACAGATTGCGGAGATGAAGAGGCAGGTGAAGACGAATTTTACAACGACGTCTGGCGAGAAGTTTTTGAGACCGCTTCGGACCATTGGCACACAAATGAGACACATATCTACGCCGTGCTAAACAGAGACGGCCCGTATGCTGGACACGTCACTGGTTACGTGGGCGGAGGCGATAACGATGGCACCGTCAAAACACCAACGAGAATTTTCAAACCGAAACCAGTAACGCCAGAGACGCCAGCCCCGAATTCAGTGCCATGATTTCACTAAGAGAAAAGTTCCCTCTCTGCGAACAAACCGCACCGTTAAACTGCTTCCTCGCTACTTTGAGAGGGAACGCAGATGCCGCCAGCCCCCGCATGGGGCTGTCGGCCAATACCGTTCAGCCAGCAAGGAACCACATTTCCCTTGTCCGCCGCTTTGTTTTTCGCACCGTGTCCGTCCCTCTCATCAGCACCTTTCGCACAGATCCTTCCGCACAGCACCTTCCGCACAACACTTTTCGCACAACGCAACACGCACAACACGCCACAAACAGACAGCCATGTCCTTTCTTTCTTTCCTGAAAATTTTCTCCGGTGCGCACCACCGTCGCTTTCTCAAGCAATGCACGCCGGTCGTCAAACGCATCAATCTTCTTGAAGCAAAACTCCAGAGTCTCTCCGACGAGCAACTTCAAGCAAAAACCGCCGACCTAATGGCGCGGTGTAAAAAAGGCGAGTCGCTCGACAAGCTATTGCCGGAGGCCTTCGCCGTCGTCAAAAACGCCGCCCGCCGTTTCACCGACCCGGCCCACCCGCTCCACCAACACATCGTCTGCGAACACACGATGGAGTGGAACATGATTCACTACGACGTGCAGCTCGTCGGCGGCATGGCACTCCACCAGCGCTACATCGCAGAAATGGCGACAGGCGAGGGCAAGACTCTCGTCGCCACGCTCCCGCTCTACCTCAACGCGCTCACTGGGCGCAACTGTCACATCGTCACTGTCAATGATTATCTTGCCCGCCGCGACGCCGAGTGGATGGGGCACCTCTTCAAATTTCTCGGTCTCACCGTCGGCTGCATCCAAAACCAAATGGGTTCGGAGGAGCGCCAAGCCGCCTACTCCTGCAACATCACCTACGGCACCGCCAGCGAGTTCGGCTTCGACTACCTGCGCGACAACGGCATGGCTGGTGCCGCGCTCGATCAAGTGCAAAAGGAGCACTTCTACTGCATCGTTGACGAGATTGACTCCATCCTCATAGACGAGGCGCGCACGCCGCTCATCATCTCCGGCCCCGTCCAAGACGAGCGCGAGGCACCGTTTGCACTTTTCAAACCCGCCGTCGAAAACCTCGTCAACCGCCAAGCCCGCCTCTGCAACCGCCTCATCGGCGAAGCCCGCGAGGAACTTGAAAAACCCGAAAACCAGCGCGACGAGACCACTGCCCTCGAGAAAATGCTCCAAGTCAAAATCGGTATGCCCCGCAACAAACAACTCTTGCGCATGATGGAAAACGGCGGCTGGCGCAAGATGCTCGATAAGTTCGACGCCGAAATGTTTTCCGACTTCAACAAAGAAAAACGCTACCGCCTCAAAGAAAACCTCTACTACGCAATCAACGAAAAACAGCACGAGGCCGACCTCACGCAAGTCGGGCGCGACACCCTCCGCCCCGAAAACCCCGACGCCTTCGTCTTGCCCGACCTCCCCGCCCTCTTCGTCAGCATCGAAAGCGACACCTCGCTCGACGCTGGCGAGAAGGCCGCGAAGAAGCAGGAAGCCGAAGCGCGCTTCGTCCAAATCGCCGAAGAAATCCACACCATCTCTACCCTCGTGCGCGCCTACGCACTCTTCGACCGCGACGTCCACTACGTCGTCCAAGACGACAAGGTGATGATTGTTGACGAGAACACGGGCCGCATCATGCCTGGCCGCCGTTGGAGCGAAGGCCTCCACCAAGCCGTCGAGGCAAAGGAAAACGTCAAAATCGAAAAAGAGACCAAGACCTACGCGACTATCACCATCCAAAATTATTTCCGCCTCTATGAAAAACTCGCAGGCATGACCGGCACCGCCGAGACCGAGGCTGGCGAGTTTAACGACATCTACCGCCTCGGCGTCGTCGTCATCCCCACCAACCAACCCTGCATTCGCAAAGACGAAAACGACATCATCTTCAAAACCCGCCGCGAGAAGTTCAACTTCGCCATCGAAAGAATTCGCGAGGCCAACACAAACGGCCAACCCGTCCTCGTCGGCACCGCCAGCGTTGACGCCTCCGAGACCCTCAGCCGTATGCTCAAGCGCGTCGGCATCCCGCACCAAGTCCTCAACGCAAAGAACCACCAAATCGAGGCCGACATCATCGCCGCCGCCGGACAAAAAGGAGCCGTCACCATCGCCACCAACATGGCCGGGCGCGGCACCGACATCCGCCTCGGCGAAGGCGTCAAAGAGCTTGGCGGCCTCTACGTCCTCGGCACCGAGCGACACGAATCGCGCCGTGTTGACCGCCAACTACGCGGACGTTGCTCGCGCCAAGGCGACCCGGGCTGGTCGCGCTTCCTCGTCTCCCTCGAAGACGACCTCATGCGCCTTTTCGCCAACGCCGGCATCATCTCGCGTCTCCTCGAGAGTTCTTTCAAAGAGGGCGAACCGCTCGAGCACCCGCTCCTCAACCGCAGCATCGGCACCGCCCAAAAACGTGTCGAAGGCCAAAACTACACCATCCGCAAACGTCTCCTCGAATACGACGACGTCCTCAACGACCAGCGCGAAATCATTTACGGCCTACGCAACCAAGCCCTCCGCGACCCCGTTCCGCGCACACTTTTGTTCAACCTCGTCGCCGACGAAATCACCACCCGCCTCGACACACTTTTCCCCGACGAAAACTCTCAGCCCAGCGACGCCGAACTCGAGCCGTTCATCTCTTGGGTGCGCACGACATTTCCCGTGCGCGTCGAACTCGGCGAAGTGCGCGGCCTCGATATGGACGGTGTGCGCTCCAAAGTTTACGACCCCGTTGAGAAGCTCTACAAATCGCGCGAGGAGTTTGAAGACCCCGAGTTGATGGTGAACATGGAGCGCTTCATCATCACCCGCGCCATAGACCGCAACTGGCAAGACCACCTCACGGAGATTGAGGATTTGCGCCGCTATGTCGGCCTGCGCGGCTATGCGCAAAAAAATCCGCTCAACGAATATAAGGGCGAGGCCTACACGTATTTCAAAAACATGATGGGGCGCATCCGTGGAGATATTTGTTCGGGTCTCTTTCGCGCTGCCACGAGCCAAGACGCGCTCAACGATTTGTTTGGCCTGATACAGCGCCAACAATGGCAAGCCGAAACTTCCGGCCCCGAAGATGCCCCCGCCTCGCTGGCGGAGGAAATCCGCGAAGAAGAAGCTGCCGCCGCACAAGAAGCCGAGGAGGCCGCACGTCCGGCACCGGGCATTACATTCCGCCGCGAGTATCCCAAAATCGGGCGCAACGCTCTGGTGCGTTTGCGTCGCGGTGACGAGCTACTCGACCTCAAATGGAAAAAAGCCGAGGCCATTTTGCGCAGCGGCGAAGGCTGGGAGTTAGAAGAGATCCTCACCCAAACCGACTAAAAACGAGTCGCCGCAGAAACGGTTTTGCCACAAAGGGCACAAAGGTTTTCACAAGGGGCACAAAGGAAGTGCGACGTGGGCATGTTGAGCGGGCAGCGGCACCACCGTGCCACCCCCTTCGGTGCCTCGCTGCCTCGTTGCGTCCGGCATCCCATGTCCGGCGTCCTATTCGTCCTATCCCTGCCCTTCCACCTGTGCCCCCTCACCACCACCCACGCCCTCACCGCCGCCGCCCACGCACACCCGCGAGTTCTCCACCCAGTGCCCCGGCTCTATCTCCACAAAAGGCGGGCGTTCGAGCAAATCGGCCTCCGTGTAGGGGCGTCCGCTACGCGGCGCGAAACGGCAGCCCGGCTTCAATTCCCCCAACGAAGGCACCTGCCCCTTGATGGAAAAAAGCGGCGTCTTGGGCACACCTTCTAAGGCCGGTATCGCCTGCAACAACGCCTGCGTGTAGGCGTGGAGCGGGCGCGTGAAAAGCGTCTCGGCGGGCGCACGCTCTACGATGCGCCCCGCATACATCACCGCGACATCGTCCGCATTTTCAGCGATGACGCCAAGGTCGTGCGTGATGAGGATGACCGTCATGTTGCGCTGCGCTTTGAGCTTTTTGAGCAGGTCGAGGATTTGCGCCTGTATCGTGACATCGAGCGCGGTGGTCGGCTCGTCGCAGATGAGTAGTTCGGGATTACACGCAAGCGCGATGGCGATGACGACCCGCTGGCGCATCCCGCCACTGAGCTGGTGCGGGTAGGCGTCGAGGCGCTCTTGCGGCGCGGGGATGCCCGCCTGCGCAAGCAGCTCGAGCGCACGCTGCCGCGCCTCCGCCTTCGACAAACGCTCGTGCAACAAGATGGCCTCGGCGATTTGTTTGCCGACGCGGTGCGAAGGGTTGAGCGCCGTCATCGGCTCTTGAAACACCATCCCGATACGCCGCCCGCGTATCTGCCGCAGCTCGCTCAGAGGCAGCGCGGCGAGGTCGCGCCCATCGAACCAAATATGCCCACCGATGATTTTCCCGTGCGGGTGCGGAAGCAGACGCATGATGGAGAGCGCGGTGACACTTTTGCCAGAACCCGACTCGCCGACGATGCCCAGCGTCTTGCCACGCGGCACATCCAGCGAGACGCCGTCAACGGCGGTCAGAAGCCCGTTCTCGGTCTCGAAGGCGGTGCTGAGATTTTCGATGCGCAGCACAGGCGCGTCGGACGGCGGCGCGGCAGCGGCGGGTTGCGCGACTATGGGCGCGGCGGGTGTTGGGTCGGGCATGGTTGTGAAAAACTCCGGCGACTTGTGGCAGACCGCGCCGCGCATGGCAACCCGCGCTTGCCGCACCCGCCGCGCCGCCGCGCCGCGAACCACTGCGCCGCCGCACCGTCTTTCGTCTTGTCTCACTACGCCCAATCCGCACCCTGCCGCACTTTCCTCTTCCCTGCCGAATGGCAATCATCGTCCAAAAATACGGCGGCACCTCTGTCGCCAATGTTGACCGAATCCGCAGTGTCGCAGCCCGCGTGAAAACCCACTGGCAACGCGGCGACAAAATGGTCGTCGTCGTCTCCGCCAGAAGTGGTGTCACCAACGAGCTGATTGGCCGCGCCAGAGCACTCTCGCCCTTCCCCGACGAACGCGAGATGGACATGCTACTGGCCGTCGGCGAGCAAGAGACCATTGCCTTGTTGAGCATGGCGCTCCACGCCCTCGGCGTCCCCGCCTGTTCGCGCACAGGAGCGCAAGCGGGCATTCGCACCGACGCCATCCACACCCGCGCCCGCATCGCAAACGTCACGGGCGGCGACATCGCCGAGCGTCTCGCCGAGGGCAAGGTCGTCATCGTCGCGGGCTTTCAAGGCGTCACCGAAAACAACGAAATCACCACGCTTGGGCGCGGCGGTTCCGACCTCACCGCCATCGCAGTCGCCGCCGCTATCAAGGCCGACCTTTGTCAAATCTACACCGATGTTGACGGCGTCTATACTGCCGACCCACGTGTCGTTCTCAATGCCCGCAAACTCCCCGAAATCGCCTACGACGAAATGCTCGAGCTGGCCTCCAGCGGCTCCAAAGTTATGCAATCGCGCTCGGTCGAGTTTGCCCAAAAATACAACGTCCCCTTTGAAGTCCGCTCTTCTTTTAACAACCAACCCGGAACCCTCGTGAAAGCCAACGCAACATCTATGGAGGACGCCGTCGTCAGCGGCGCAGCCCTCGACCGCTCGCAAACCCGCGTCACGGTCGCCGACATCCCCGACAACGCCGCCGCCGTCGCTGGCATCTTCGACGCCCTCGGCGAGGCCGGCCTGAGTGTGGACATGATTATCAAAAACCTCGGCACTTCGGGGCGCGCCAACCTGACGTTTTCCGTCAACACCGACCAATACGAGCAGACGGAGCGTGTCGTCGGTGCAGTCTTGCGGCGTCTGGGCAGTGGCACTGTCCGCTCGGCTGGCCAAGTCGCCAAGCTCTCTGTTGTCGGTGTCGGCATGATTTCGCATCCCGGTGTCGCGGGCACTTTGTTTGGCGCCTTAGCAAGTGTCGGTGTCAACTGCGACCTCATCACCACTTCCGAAATTAAAATCGCCGTCGCCATAGACCCCACCAAAGCCGACGCCGCCCTCCGCGCCGTCCACGACGCCTTCAACATGGGCACCACCACTCCGTAGCGCAGCCTACCAAGTCTGCTTGGTGCATCGCTTGCCCAAGCAAGTGCTGAGGGCACCGTTCACGGTGCCGTCCCGTTCACCGCCCCCCCCAAAAAAGATTTGCAACTCACCCCACAAAGATTAGCGGTGCGCACAAGTCATCACTCTCAACCTCGGTTTTCCCTCTCGCCATGCCGTCCCTCTATCCATTCCAAAACGGAGCCACTGCCTGCCGCGTCGCCGCCATCCCTGACATCCAGCCCCCGCGCCCCTTGGGGTTTGCGCTACGCGTTCCCCCTTCGGGACGCAGGGGGTGGGTATCAGGGATGGCGGGGACGAGGCAGGAGTGGCGGACGTTCCGCTGGGTGCGTTGGCACCCTCGCAAGGGAGAGTCTCCCTCGCTTACCTCCTCTGGCACATCCTCAGGTCGAGAGGCCCGCAAGTGATTTTACAGAAAAGTTGGGACACACCCCAAAACACACACACTCCAAACACACACGCACATGAAACAACACCAAACACTCGCAACGCTTGCTCGCGGAACCTTCGCGACGCTGTCGTTTGCTCTACTCGCTGCAAACACGCCAAGCGTGTTTGCAGATACTGTCACCGTCTTTGGCAACCGCCAAGGCGATGCCACCCCGCCGCCCACAGGGAAAGACGGCGCACAGCCTGCGGCTCCTTCTGGCAAACCGGCGGGCACACGCAAACCCGCGCAAGCCGCTCCGCAAAGCGGCTTGCCCATCCTTCTCACTGCTCCCGGAGTCAAGTGGACAAATCGCAGTGCTGGAAGCACTTACGAATTCAAATCCAACAACCGTTTCATCGAGACAACGACTACTGGTGCGGAGCGTCTGGGGAGGTGGGGACATTCGGCAAACCTCATTGGTCTTCATTATTCGGAGGGAACTCGCTTTGCTGCCAAAATGTCGCCGGACGGCGCAAGTTTCCAACGCTTCGACGGCGGCATTTGGGAACGAGTGCCGCCCCTCGGCGGAGTTGCCAAGTCTGCTGCGGGTGCGGCCAGTGCTGCTGGTGCTGCTGGTGCGGCGGCAAGTGGTAACCCGCTACATGCGGAACTTGCAAAAATACAAAAAGCGCGTGAGGCGGAATTTAACACTGCCATTGCCCGAGTGAACCAGCGCGATAAAGAAGTTCTGGATAGATTAAAAAAACGTGTTGGCGTGAATGATTTGGACCTTGTCGAGGATATTCAGACTGCCTTGAAAGCGGTTGAAGCGGGCACTGCGTTTTTTGCGGAGGAACCTGCGAAGACGGGAAAAGTCCCTCCGGTTAAGCAAGAGTTTTGGCGTCTCAAAAACGACCGTGACAAAAAAATTGCTGACCTAAAAAAGTCTCTCACTCAGCGTTACAAGCCTGCCTATCAAAATCTCATGAAACGTGCGGTTGATGTGGGCGACATAAATCTTGCGAAGAGGATAAAAAGTGAGTTAGAGGGGGTTGCGGAGGTGCAAATCACTGGAACGTGGAGAGAAATGCACGGGATGCGCAAATCTGTTGTTATCAATGCTGACGGCACTGTTGCTCACGAGCACATGGGAGCGCGGGGCAAATGGAAGCAATTGTCTGACGGTTTGTATAAAATCACTAAAAATCACGGTGGCACCATGATGGGAGGCAATTGGGACGTCAAGAAGTGGAAGCTCTCTCCTGACGGCAAAACCCTCTCCACCGACGACGGCGAGTGGCGTCTTGTCCGCCAATAACTCGCCCTTGCCCGCCCGCTGCCTACCCGCAATGCCTGTCCCCAAAAAGGGACAGTCACTTTTTTCTTGCGATGGGTGGTGGATGTGGCAAGATTTCGCGCATGTCCAGAACACGTCGCTTCCTCTCACTTTCCGAACCCGCAACATACCATTGCGTGTCGCGCTCCTGCGGCTCGCAAATGCTCTTCGATGACGAATGCAAAAACGTCATGAC
>JAITPT010000202.1 GCA_031289285.1 Puniceicoccales bacterium | reverse complement strand
TCATCTGCACTTGTTGGCTTTGTTCGACGCACCAACAGGTGCGCCTTCACAAATCCACCAAGCGCAGCTGCCACAACATCTTCTCGCAATACTTCCCCTCCAACTGCCGTTTTTAGGATTATCATATTGCTACGCGATATGCTATTATGACAACGCGCTTTCAGCGCTTTAAGAGTGCGGTTTTTTAATCCAAATTATCCTTACTGAGAAGACGGCGGCTTGCACTACATTCGCCCTGCGCACTATGCGTCCAGCAGGGCGTTCTGACAAAACGGCTGTAGTTCATCCTGCGGCACTATCAGTAGATGTTATTTAAGCAGTATTGCGGCTAAATGCTGGACGCCCCACTGGGCTGGCGGTGGCTTCGCCACTCAATAGCGAGGAACCGATTTAGTGACTTTTTGAAAGCAAGTTAGAATTAGGCTAAAAGGCAAAAGGTGAGCCTTGGGACGCTCCGAGACAAATCAAGTTTGGAGAGTCCATGCTGTCCACTCTGTCCCCACTGTCCACTTTATCCGCCAACGTCCACCAATGTCTGCACGGCGTAGTGGCGGGGTCAGGGCATTCCTTTTTCGGAGAGAGACCAGAGGAAACTGTGGGTGCGCCCGAGGATGAGACCCGTGTTGTCACGGAAGGTGAGACGCCATGCAACTAAACGACGCTTCGAGGTCTTGCCCTTGCCGTCCACCGAAGGCCAATCTTTGCCCGTTAAACCAAGACGAATTTCCATGAAAGGGTTGCGTTGCGTTTTTTTCATTTCAGGCATTTCAAAAATGCGCGTGGAAACCTCCGGCGAGTCATTGTGGATGTATTCCAAAATCACGTGCGAATGCGCGGAAATATCCACCATGAGCGGCACCCCAATGTGAAAATACATGCCGTCACGTAGGCTTGGGTCAGTGCGGGAAACGATGTCGCCCGCCGTCGCCTCCACGCCAGTAAAGTATTCGGAAATGCGCTTGAAGTGGTTGGCAGGATGCCATTGGGGACGTGCGTATGAGAAAAACTCGGCGAGCCGTTTCGCCTCGTCCGCAGAAATAGGCGGCGGTTTCGGCGCAGACGGCGCAGGCGGCGTTGTCGCCGTGGGCGTGGGCGCAGACGCAGGCGGCGTTTTCGCAGTTTTCGTCGCCGTCGCGGATGTCGCCGCTGCCGCCGCTGGTGTCGTTGGCGCCGCTGTCGCGATGTTTGCCGCAAATGCCCACGCGAGCGCGAGCGCGAGTGCGGTGAGTGTTAAAGAAAACGGGCGGTGTGATGTCATGGCGGTTAAAGTGGTGCGGGTTGGCGGCTTCGCAGTCGCGGGATGCTTGCGATGAGGTTGCGGGTGTATTCGTGTTCGGGCGAGTAAATTACTTTTTGCGTGGTGCCGCGTTCGACGATGCGTCCGCGCCACATCACCGCCACGGTATCGGCGAAACGGGCGACGACGCCGAAGTTGTGCGTGATGAGCAAGACCGCCATGCCTCTGTTTTTTCGTAGGCCGGCCAGCAGGTCTAAAATCTGTTTTTGCACGGTGACGTCGAGTGCGGTGGTCGGCTCGTCGGCGATGAGTAGCTGCGGCGAACACGCCAGTGCCATCGCAATCATCACCCGTTGCTGCATCCCGCCAGATAGCTCGTGCGGGTAGGCGTCGAGGCGGCGCGAGGCGTCGCGTATCCCGACCTCGTCCAGTGCGGCGGCGGCGCGGGCGCGGACGTTTTTTTCATCGGGAAAATGTTGGTGGATTGCCTCTGCGATTTGGAAACCGACGGTGAAGGCGGGATTGAGCGATGTGCCGGGTTCTTGGAAAACGCAGGCGATTTCTTTGCCGCGCAGACGCCGGAGCGCGGCGGGTGCGAGGCGTAAGACATCTTGGCCGTCGTAGAGTATTTCGCCGTCAATCTCGCAGGCGGGCGGTGGCGGGAGCAGGCGTGTGAGTGCGAGCGAGGTGACGGATTTGCCGCTGCCTGATTCGCCGACGAGGGCGAGGATTTCGCCGGCTTCCAGTGCGAAGGAGATGTCGCGCACGGCGTCGGTGCGGTGCTCGCCGGAGCGGAAGCGCACGTGTAGGTTGCGGACGGAGAGGAGCGGCATGGCGGGACGGGCGGCGCGGCGGCGGCGGCTCGCTCAACGCCCGGTGGCGAGCGTGAGCAGATACTCGATGTTGGTTTTTGTTTTTTTGACGCGCTGTATTAGCTGCTCCATCGCGTCGGCGGAGGGGACGCCTTTCATGGCGCGGCGCAGGGCGTAGATTTTTTGCAACTCGTCGGGGTGGTAGAGTAGTTCCTCTTTGCGGGTGCCGCTGCGCTCGAAGCTAATGGCGGGGAAAATCCGTTTGTTGGAAAGCTCGCGGTCGAGGTCTAGCTCCATGTTGCCCGTGCCTTTGAACTCCTCGAAAATCACCTCGTCCATCTTGCTACCGGTGTCCACGAGTGCGGTGCCGAGGATGGTGAGGCTACCGCCGCCTTCGATGTTTCTGGCGGAGCCGAAGAAACGTTTGGGCTTGGCGAGTGCGTTGGACTCGACGCCGCCGGAGAGGATTTTGCCGCTGCCGGGCATCATGGTGTTGTAGGCGCGGGCGAGGCGTGTGATGGAGTCGAGGAGGATGACGACGTGGCGGCCTACCTCGACCATGCGGCGGGCGCGTTCGATGACTATCTCGGCGGCGTGGACGTGGCTCTCGGCGGTCTCGTCAAAAGTGGAGCTGACAATCTCGGCTTCTTTGACTTGGCGTTTGAAGTCGGTGACCTCTTCGGGGCGTTCGTCAACGAGCAGGACGATGAGGTGTGCTTCGGGGGCGTTTTTGACGATGGAGTTTGCCATGCCTTGGAGGAGCATGGTTTTGCCGGTGCGTGGCGGGGCGACGATTAGGCCGCGTTGGCCGAAGCCGATTGGGCAGAGCAGGTCAACGCAGCGCATGGAGAGGTTGGCACCTTTGGCGACCTCGGGGTCGTCGGGCGATTGGCTTTCGAGGAAAATGCGGCGTGTGGGGTAGTAGGGGGTAAGCTCGGTGAAGGGCGTGAGGGCGGCGATTTCTTCGGGCGGTTGGCCCATGACCTTGTCAACGCGAACGAGGATGGGTGCTGTCTCGCCTTCGCGGGCGGGGACGGCGAGGCCTTCGATTTCGTGGCCGCGCAGGAGGCCGAGTTTGGTGATGAGTATTTTGGGGACGTAGGCGGAGAGTTCGCGGATGCGGTAGTTGTCGAAGAGATAGACGAGGAGGCCGCTGCCGTCTTCGAGGATTTCGAGGGTGCCCGCGAGGCGCAGTGGACGTCCGGCGGTGTGGGCGGCGCGGAGGATTTCGCCGACCATCCCGCGACGTGGCGGCATACGCGCCCATTTGAGACTGAGGTCTTTTCCGACGCCCATGAGGTCGTTGACGGAGAGGCCGTAGGTGGCGGCGAAGTCGAGGGCTTCGCCTGTGGCGGGCACTTCGGCGGCGAGGGTTTCGAGTGCGCCGGGGACGTTGAGGGCGGCGTAGTCGAAGGTGTTGCCGAGGTCGAGTGTGCTCTCGTCAACGGATTCGCCGAGGGTGACGTTGCCCCATTGGCGCTGGGGCTGGAGTTGTTGTTTTTGGTTCGAGTATTTGTCGCGGTGCTTGTCTTTTTTGCCCTGCTGCTGCGGGGGCTGGGAAGAGTTGTTGCCGTTGTTGGGGCGGTTGCTGTTGGCGCTGTTGCCGCCGCCGTTGTTGCCGCCGTTCGGGTTTGGGCGTTTGGCGTTGTTGTTGGGGTTGCCGTTGTTGTTGCCGCTGGGGTTTCTGTTTGGGTTCTGGGAACCGGAGGAGCCGGAGTAGTTGTTGCCGCCGTTGCCGCCTCCGGAGTAGCCGCTGTTGCCGCCGTTGCCGGATGAATAGTTGCCGTTGCCGGAGGGTCTGGGCGAGGGGTTGGTGGCAGACTGGGCGGGCGAGTAGCGGCGGTCGGGATAGTTAGACGGACGGGGCTGTTGCTGGGGGTTGGTGCCGGATTGGCGGGGCGGGGAAAACTGGGAACCGGTGTCGCGGTTGCGGTCGAAGTCACGGTCGCGGTCGCGGTCACGGTCGGAGTAGGCGGAGGGGGAAGAGGCGGTGGAGGAGGCGGGCGTGGAGGGGTTGTTGCTGGATGCGGGTTTGTCGGAAGGTTGGGCGGGGGCGGATGCCGAGGCGTCGTCGGGCGAGTCGTCGCGGGCGGGGAAGGCGGGCGGTTCTTCGTCGGGCGAAAAGGAGAACGAGCTGTTGGCGAGGTAGGAGTCGTCGTCGGTGTCGGCAGGGAGCGGCACGGGGCGGCGGCGTTCGGGGAAGGTGTTTTCGGAGCGAGGCGCGGATGCGGGCGGTGGTGGTGGTGGCGCGGGCGGCGGTGTGGGCGTAGGGGTGAAGCGTGCGAGGATTTGCGAGGGGTCGAAGGCGACGGCTTCGTTGGTGGTGGAAGAGGAGGCGGGCTTCAGCGGCGTGGGCGCGGGGGCGGGGATTGCGGCGGGCGCGAGGTCTCCGGCGAAGACGGGGGCACTGGGCGCGGCGACGGGAGCAGCGGGAGCGTAGGGCGTGGGGGCTGGGGCGACAGGAGCGACAGGGGCGACAGGGGCGACAGGGGCGGCGGGGCGGGGTGCGGCGAAACGGCGGAGTTCGCCGAGGCTCATGCCCGCCGAGATGTTTGCCAGCGCAGGCGCGACGGGCGCGGGTGCTGGTGTCGGTGCAGATGCGAAGGGTGTGGCGGGCGGCGGCGGCGGCGGCGCGGGGGCGGGCGCGGCGTCCGCAAAGGAGAAGAGTGTGGCGGCGGCTGGGGCGTTTGCGTCGGCGGTTTCGGCCTTGGGTTTGCGCCCACGTTTTTTGGGAGCTTGCGGCGCGAGGCCGTCAGAGGCGGCGTCGGACGGGTCTTTGGGTTTGCGCCCGCGCTTGGGGGGCGCTTCGGGCGCGGTTTCTGCGGCGGGGACGCCGGTGTTTTCGTTTTCTGCTTCTGCGTATTCGGACATAAGGGATGTTATGAAAAAAAAGATGTTGTGTTGCCTTCGGATGGCGGCGCGGGGCGCGGAGAGAGTTCAGCGGTGAGTTTGGTTTGCGAGCCGTCGCGCTTGAAGTTCGAGAAACGCAAGGGAGCCTTCGTTGAAGAGGCAACAGTCTGCTCTGCGGATTTTTTCGTCGAGCGGCAACTGGGCAGCTATTCGGGCGTGAGACTGCGCGGCGGTGAGACCGCGGGTAGCCATGCGTTTGAGTTGGACTGGCAATGTGCAGTGGACACAGACGGAAAAATCGAAGCGGGTTTCAAGGTTTTTTTCAAAGAGGAGCGGGATCTCGATGAGCCAGCGGCGGTCGGGAGCGGCGTCGCAAGCGGCGAGCCAGCGGCGGTGAACTTCGGGGTGGAGGATGGCTTCGAGGCGGGCGCGAGCGGCAGCACTTGCAAAAACGTGGGCGGCAAGCGCGGGGCGGCTGGGAGTGCCGTCGGGGGCGAAGATTTCCGCGCCAAAGGCTTCGCGCAGGGCCGGTGCGGTTTCGGGCGCGGCGAGCACTTGGTGGGCGAGGGCATCGGTAGAAATGACGGAGAAACCGAGGCTGGCGAAAATTGCGGAGGCGGCGGACTTGCCGCAGGCGATACCTCCCGTAAGAGCGATTCGCATACGGCGCGGCAGGGTGCGAAAAAGGGCGTTTCCGGCAAGGCGCGAAATGCGGCGGCGGGCGAGGGGGGGGGCGGTGGCTG
>JAITPT010000168.1 GCA_031289285.1 Puniceicoccales bacterium | reverse complement strand
GCAGATGCCATAACAGCTTCCGCAAGACGACCCGACTCAACTGCCGTTCTTAGGTTCAAAGGCTATTCTCGTATTTTCACGCTACCTGAACGGCATTGACCCTTAGGCGTTAATGATGCCCTCCGTGCCCTCCGTGGTGACCTCCGCCGTGCCCACCGTGATGTCCCCCGTGCCCGTGGTGGTCGTGAACAACGCACCCGGCAAAGGCTGCGGAGGTCGCCACCAGCGCAGCCGCGACAAACAGACGCTTGAAGAAGGTCTGGCGTGTCTGATTGGAAACCGTCGCGACAGCAACGGAATTACTCCGGTTCGAGGCGTCGAGCGACGCATTGTTCTTAGTGTTTGGCATAGGATTTTTGTTTTTTGTAGAAAGATTGTTATTCCTGTTTTTGAAAAGAAAAAATGTTCGGCAGCGAAAATATTTTCCCTGTTAGAAAATGTCTTCGCCCGAATTGGGATCTTCGGCGGGTTTTTTGTCGCGAATTTCTTGCGCGAGAGTGTGTTCGGATGCGCCATAGATGATGATTGCTTTTTGCGGGAGAGCAGGGCAGGCGTATTCGCAGGCACCACAACCAATGCAAATTGCCTCGTCAATTTTTGGTTCCGCAAACTTTGATTTTCCGGGCACTTCTATCATCTGCAAAGCACCTACCGGACAATGTTCCTGGCATTGGCCGCAAGCAGTGTTCTTTTCGCGGACAATACATTTCTCAATTTCCAACTTCGCGATGCCAATTCGCGTTTTGTTTTTCTGCTCTTTCGTCAGCGGCAGCAACGCTTCGACGGGACAGGTTTCTATGCAAATAATACAATCGGGTTTGCAGTAATTTTTTGCGTAATTCATGCGTGGTTTCATGAACCCCGACGCACTCCCGTATTCAAATAAAGCCGGTTCGAGCAAGCCCACGGGACACGCTGCCACGCAGAGCTGGCAGGCCGTGCATTGGGCGGTGAAGCGCAAGCGGCTACCCGCGCCGGGCGGTGCCACGGCAGTCACCTGCGACTCCGCTTTGGCAAACTTTCCGCCGAGCACTCCCACCGCGCCCGCGAACGCCACCCCGCCTGCGCCCGCGAGAAATCCGCGTCGCGATAAACCCGCCGTTGCCGTTGCCGTTGCCGCCGCAGTTCCGCTGTTTTGCTCGCCGCGTTTCACAATCTTTGCGAGACGTTTGCCCTTCGCTGCGGCGCGGCCAAGCCAGTTGGGGTTGATGCCACGGTCATCGCAAACGGCGACGCAGTTGAAGCAACCCACGCAACGCGAGGCGTCCACCTCTTGTGTTGTCAAATCTATGCACTGCGCTTTGCAAACGCTGACACAATCGCCGCAACGTTTGCAGGAAGTTTTGTCAATCGAGACGCGGAAAACCGCTTTTTTTGAGACCCAGCCGAGGAGTGTCCCGACGGGGCAAACGGCGTTGCAATAGAGACGCCCGCGCAGCGCGGACATCACGGCGACGACGCTCAAAATCGCCAGCGGCGGCAGCAGTGCGCCGAAGCCCGCCCAAGGGTGAACGGTGGTTTCGCGGCTGATGAAGTCGGTGAAATTTGCGGTGAGGTTATTGGCAAACACGGCCACTGGACGGAGCAGGCCGGCGGCAATTCGCCCGAATTGGCTGTAGGGGTCGAGCCACGCGAACACAAAACCCGCCCAACCCGCAGCGACGCCGAGCAGTGTCGCCACCAGAAAACTCTGGCGCAAAACACCTGCCGCAGGCGCGTAACCGAGACGTTTGCGGCGCGGCGCGGCCTTGCCGGTTCGCAGGGAAATCACGGCGTCGCGAAGTTTCCGCACGTCTTCCGCGACTCTGGAAAACACGTCTTGCAACAACCCAAGCGGACAAAGCGCCGAGCAATAGATGCGCCCGATGACAGCGGTGACCGCCAGAATAAAAATGAATGCGGCGGAGCAAAACGTTCCCGTGGCAAACGCCAGTGCGGACGGCCCGAACTGCGCAGCAGCGAACGCGTGTTTGGCGTCGGCGGGCACGGTGTTGGTGAAGTTGGCAAAAATCACCGCTGCCGCGAAAAGCGCGAAGCCCGCCGCGACTCGCCGCGTGTGCGCGAGGCCCTCGGCGGAGGCAATCATCACGACGGCGACGCCGCCCGCGAGAGCGAGCCACTCGTCGGCTTGTAGGAACGGAAAAGAGAGTAGGAATGCCGCGATGGCTGCTGGCCATGCGAGCAGGGCGGCGAGCGGGCGCACGATAGGTGGGAACTTCATTGGTGGTGGTGGAAAATGAAAGTAAATTGAGAATGCCGAAGCTCGAAAAAGTTCCGCCGTCCGTGGTGTTTTGCAGCACCCCGCCGCCCGCTCGCCGCCTGCCTGCCGCCGTCATTTCGCAATAAAAAAGCCTGCCAGTTGGCGGGCTGTTTCCTTTGGTGGAGCCGAGGAGGGTCGAACTCCTGACCTCCACAGTGCGATTGTGGCGCTCTACCAACTGAGCTACGACCCCAAAGGAAAGGCGCGGAGGAAAAGAGTTTTCGGGAAAGCGTCAACAGATTTTTTTCTCCCATTCGGGCGCGCTGAGTGTTTCCTTGGGCGCGTATGAACGCACTCGCCGCACTCGCAGCCAACTCTTTTTTCGGAGATTTTTTTGAACTCGATTTTCTCAACACACTCGCCAACTCCGGCGTCTTGCTGGTGTGGCACGCCATCGCCGCCGTCGTAATTCTCGCGGCGGGCAACTGGCTGTCCAAAATCCTGCAAAAGGCCGCGCTCCGCGCCATGAGCCGCACGGGGCTTGAAGACACCGTGCGGCTGTTTCTGAGCAGACTTTTTCGCAGCTTCATTCTCGTCGTCGTGCTCCTCGCGGTGCTCAACATTTTCGGCGTCGAGGCGACGGCGCTTGTCGCGGCCATCGGCGCGGTCGCGATGTCCATCGGCCTCGCGTTGCAAGGCTCGCTCTCCAACTTTGCGGCGGGCGTGATGCTCGTGGTGCTGCGCCCGTTCAACGTGGGCGACTTCATCGAGGCGGGCGGCGTCTCGGGCACCGTGGAGGAAATCGGCTTGTTTAGCACGGCACTGCGCACGGCAGACAACCGCTTAGTCACCGTGCCTAATTCGTCGTTCATCACGCAGGCTATCACCAACTACACGGCGAAGCCCGTCCGGCGCATTGACCTCACCGTGGGCGTCGGCTACGGGGACAATTTGAAAACGGCGCAGGAGATTGTGCGGAGTGTTTTGGCGGAAGAACCGCGTGTGCTGGGCGAGCCGGTGCCGTCGGTGTTTGTGACGGAGCTGGGCGACAGCGCGGTGGTGATTGCGGTGCGCCCGTGGGTGAAGACGCCGGACTACTGGCCAGTGCGCGCCGTGCTTCTCGAGAAACTCAAACTCGCGCTCGAGGAAGGCGGCTGCTCGATTCCGTTCCCGCAGCGCGATGTCCACCTCTTCCATGAAAACCAATCTGCAAAGTGAACTGGGCGCGAGCCTCGTGCGCTTGGCGGAGGAATGCCGCGGGCGCGATGTGACGCTGGGCGAATTATCGGAGCGCACGGGCGGGCGTTCGCCGCTGCTGCTGGTGTTTTTGCTGGCGTTGCCGTTTTGCCAACCGGTCACGCTGCCGGGCGTCTCAACGCCGTTTGGGCTGCTGCTTTTTGTGCTGGGGTGGCAGATGGCGCGTGGGCGCGAGTTGAGTGTGCCAGAGCGTTTCCAAAAAACGGTCATCCCGAAGGTGTTTTTCCCGCTGCTACTTTCTGGCGCGGGGTGGCTGCTGCGCTGGTTGGAGAAACACTTGCGCCGACGCGACGCGGCGTTTGCGGAGGCGGCGGCGACGCGGCGTTTTTGCGGCGTCAATATCGCCATTTGCGCACTGCTGCTTTCGCTGCCGTTGCCGATACCATTTTCCAATGTGTTTCCCGCATTGCCTGTCGCCATCGCCGCTGCCGCACTGCTGGAATCCGACGGCAAAGTGCTGTGGCTCGCCGCCGTCGCCGCCGTTATCAACCTGTTTTTTTGGGCGGGCTGGGTGTTTCTTATTTGCCGTTTCGGCTGGCAAGCGGTGGAGAGTTTCCATGCGTGGCTGTGGGCGTGAAGGGCGCAGCGCGGGCGGCGGAGGCGCGAGATATCAAAGGGGAAAACCGCAGATGACGCAGATGTGCGCAGATAAATAAATGGGGGGGCACACAGCGGCGTAGCGGCGTAGCGGTTCAGAGACACGAAGGTTCACAGAGGTTCACGGAGGTTCGCGGAGGAAAAATCCAGACATCTGCGTTCTCTGCGGTTTTTCGCTTGCGTCAGCCAAGAGCGATTCGGTTTGCGGATGGTGTCAGTCCGCTGGCGTGTTTTCAGGGGTGTCGGGTTCGGGAGGGGTGGGTTCGGGAGGGGCGTTTTCGGGGGCGGGTTCAGGAGCATCGGGTTCGGGAGTGGGCTTTTCTTGGGGCGGCGTGGGGACGGGTTCGCCGTGCGCTTCGCAGCCTTCGGTGTTTCCCGCTACTACTTTTCCCGCAGTTTCTTTTCCCGCCGTCTCCTTTCCCGCCGTCTCCTTTCCTGCGACTTCTCCGCCTGCGGTTTCCTTTTCTGCGGCCTCCCTTTCTGCGGCTTCACGCTCGGCGGCCTCTTTTTCCGCAGCAGCTTTTTCCGCTGCCTCGCGTTCGGCGACCTCCTTTTCGGCGGCTGCTTTTTCGGCGGCTTCGCGCTCAGCGGCGAGCACGGAGAGGGCGTGTTTGCGCGCTTCTGCGGCCATGCGACCCTGCTCGTTTTCGGAGTTCACGGCGATAATCTCGTCCATGAGTTTCACGATGGAAGCGTGGTTGCCCGCCTCGCGGTTCCCATACACGAGGAGTTTCAAAAAGAGGGCGCGTTGCAGATGTTCGCCGACGGGCGCGTTTTGAGTGATGAACTTGTCCACCGTCTCCAATGCACCGGAAAAGTCTTTGCGCTGGCGGATGAGGCGCGTCACTTGGTCGCTTAGCTGATTGAGCTTGGGCGTGAAACGGATGTTTCCCAGCAGGCCCGTCGAATCTTGCGGGTCAGCGCGTTTGAGGGCGTCAAGCTCACCCTTGTAGTGGCGCAGCAGAATGTTCTCGTCTATGCCCTCCAAGGCTTGCGAGAGGAGCACCGCGCGCTCGGCGTTGGTGGCGGCTTTGGCGGCGTCGCCGAGGCTCTGGTCACGGTGCAAACGGATGTTGCGCAGTGCGAGCAAATGGCGGGCGTAGTCGGCAGCGGTATTGTCGCGGTAGCCAGTGACGGCGTAGGGGCGGGCGGTTTTGTCGGCGAGAAAAATCGTGGGAAATGTGCTGATGCGCCATGCGGCGCGGAGGTGCTCGTTGCGGGTTTGCTCGGCAGAGGGGAGCGAGTAGGTGCGCGGAAACTCGAGCAAGACGCAGACGAAGTGCGGGGCTATTGTGACGGCGAAAGCGGGGCTTCCGAAGACATCCGTGTCGAGGCGGCGGCTCCAGATGCTCGAGTCCACGCTGACAAAGGCGACGAGGATGTCTTTGCCCGTTTTTTGGGCGACGCGCCGCGCCTCGTCGAAGTCGGTGTGCCAGTCCACGACAAGCGGAGAAACGCTCTCTCCGAAGTCGGGGAAGGCAGATTCAAAACTGGTGGCTCCTGTGTTTTTTGCGGAGGCTGGGGACGGCGCGTTTTTTTTGGCGACGGCAGATTTGGTGGGGGCCTTCGCGGCAGGCGGCTGTGTCTCCGACGCCGTTTCCCGCCGCAGGGCGGTGTTTGCTAAGACGAAAGCAAGGGCGACGGCGGCGGGGAGAAACAGGAAGGGAAGGTTTTTGAAAATTTTCTGGAAGCGGCGGTGCATGGCGGCGCGGGTTTTTTTGTTCACGGACTCCGGCGCAGAGAGACATGGCGTAGCGCGGGATGTTCCGGCGCGACAGGTGCTACGCCGCCGCTCACGCCGCTTTCACACGCTGCTCAAAACTCCCGTGCGAGGGAGCGAGTGCGGATGATTTCTGTGACGGCGATGGCGACTTCGAGGGCGGTTTTGCCAAGCTCGGTGCCGACCTTGGGCGCGGCGTGGTCGCGCACACATTGGGCAAACGATGCCAGCTCCAACGCCAGCGGCTCGCCTTTCTCAATCGGGATTTCTTCGCGCTTGATGTCAAAGATGGTGGCGTTTTCGCCCATGCTCAGGAGGTGCCCGCTCTGGTTCATGAAGTCGAGCGAGAGGTAAGCACCGGGCTGGAAGACGCGAAGCTCGCGCACTTTTTTGGAACTCACGCGGCTGGTGTTTAGGTTGGCGACGGCACCGTTGGCAAACGTCAGGCGGGCGTTGGCGATGTCCTCGCCGGGCGAGACGATGCTCACGCCGACGGCGTCAATCCGCGCCACAGGAGACTTGACGAGCTGGAGGACGACGCCGATGTCGTGAATCATCAAATCGAGCACGACGCCGACTTCGGTGCCTCGCGGGTTGAAGGGCGCGAGGCGGTCAGCTGTGAGATAGCGCGGGTCGGCGACGCTCGTTTCGAGGAAGCTCATCACGGGGTTGTAGTGCTCGATGTGGCCGACTTGCACGATGCGCCCTGCGGCACGAGCGGCAGTGAGGATTTGCGCCGCCTCTTCAAGCGACGCGCAGAGCGGCTTCTCAATGAGCAGGTGGCAACCCGCCTCAAGAAGCGGCACGGCGACCTCTGCGTGGCGGTCGGTAGGGACGACGACGCTGACAGCGTCGCAGGCCGCGCCAAGCTCGGCGAGGGAGGCGAAGCGCGGGCAGTTGTGTTGGGCGCAAACTTCGGCGGCGCGGGCGTCGTCAGGTTCGTAGATGCCCGCGAGGACGACGCTGGGCAGTGTGCTGTAAATGCGTGCGTGATGTCGGCCAAGGTAGCCGACGCCTGCGACGCCGCAGCGGAGAATGTTTTCCGTATGGCTCATTGTGAAAGCACCGGAGCAAACGGTTTTCCGTCGCCGTGTAAATCCAAGGCGGGCGGCGGGGCGGCGGTTCGTGCGTGGCGGCGGGCGGCAGCAGCAGGCGTGAGTAGCGGTATTTTTCCCGCTCCGTTTCCCGATTTTTTTTGCTCCATTCCTCAAAAAAATACCCGCCCCTCACCCGCGTTTTTCGTCCACAAAACATAGTTGATTTTTTGGCCTCCGATGCCGTCCCCATCGGCATCTGCGCCCGTTTTTACCCTTCCTCCCGTCCACAAAACATAGTTGGTTTTGTCCACATAACATAGTCAATTTTGTCCACAAAACATAGTTGGTTTTTGCCGCAAAACATAGTCAATTTTGTCCACAAAACATAGTTGATTTTTGCCGCAAAACATAGTTGATTTGGAGTGCTTCAAAAACAGAAGAACCTATGAACAACACATCCGCCACTGTCCTCACCGCCGACGCCGCTGCGCCGCACACCATTCTTGCTGCCGCGCTTCGCCGCGCCCGCGCCATCGCGCCGGAGGGCATTTTGCGTGGCCCGCAGCTCGCCAAAGCCGACCGTGCCTTGCTCGCCAAGCGTGGCTTCCTCCTCGAGATCACCAAGGGCTGGTATGCGCTCACCACGCCTGCCGCGACCATCGGCGACACTACATTTTGGCATGCGCACTTCTGGGCGTTCGCCGCCGCCTACCTGCGATTCCGCTTTGGCAACGCCTACGCGCTCTCCGCCGAAAACTCGCTCGACCTCTGGACGGGCCAGACGCACACGCCCGCGCAGCTCATCGTCATCACCACGAAGGGCGGCGCGAACACGCT
>JAITPT010000155.1 GCA_031289285.1 Puniceicoccales bacterium | reverse complement strand
GCAGATGCGCTTTGTGGATTTGTGAAGGCGCACCTGTTGGTGCGTCGAACAAAGCCACGAAGTGCAGATGCCATAACAGCTTCCGCAAGACGACCCGACTCAACTGCCGTTTTTAGGATTATTGCGGCAACTCAATCAGAGTTAGCGAATGCGGTGGAAGCACAACTTTTCCATCTTTAACTTCCAATGTTGTCGCTTTGGGGACAACGCGGTTTTCGGCACCGATGTCGTTAAAATCGTCAGGCGACGAACCGGACAACACAGTTACAGAAACTTTTCCGTTAGTCTTGCCAAGAGCACTTAGAGAAAGCTCTTCTGGGTTGGACGAATGTTTATTTACAGCAGCGACAACAAACTTTGTTTTCGCAGCGTTTGTTGTGACAACAACGTCTAACACTGGCGTTGACTTCCCGCCAGAAACCCAGCGTCCGCACTCAAATTTCACGGGCAATACCATCTTTTCTAATTTGTTTGCATAGAGAGAAAGCACGTGAAAAGTTGTCCGTTTAACAATACCCTTTGGGTGCGTAAATAAAGCACCACGGGTGTTGACAATTGGAGAAAAACCGCCGATTTCGACATCGCGACTATTTCGCAAACAAGTGTTGAGAAAACAGGCGGAGAAAAGCGCGTCTGCCATCGTGTAAGTCGAGTTTATGTCGTTCTTATCACGGTCTTTAATGCGCGACTTGTCTGCACTGCCGCCCGGAAATGTTGGGTGATGCCAGCCGCGAAGATTCCATTCGTCAAAAGCGATTTTTACTCTACCGCGCAGTCTTGCTTTTTCGAGAATTGCAATTGTCCGCGCTATATCTCTGGCGGGGTTTTCGCTTCGCATCATGCAGTCTATATAGTTCGAGGCTTTGTTGTTTTGCCAGAGACCATCCCAGTAACCGTGAATTGAAACATAATCAAGATGCCTGCCCGCGCTTTGCAAAAGCGGCAAGGTCCAGCCTTCGTTAGAAGTCGCAGCGGCAAAAAGTTTAATACTTGGGTCAACGTTTTTCATCATCTTCGCTGACTCACGGACGAGCGGCCCCCATTCGGAAACTGTCTTTGCGCCGATTTCGTGTCCGCCCCAATTTTCATTTCCGATACTCCAATACTTCACGTTAAGCGGCTCGGCGATACCGTGTGCTTTGCGCATCCGCCCGAATTTACCGATGTTTAGATTGCAGTATTCGACCCAATCGCTCATTTCTTCGGCTGTTCCGGTGCCTGCGTTTGTGCAGATAAATGGTTCTGCTCCGATAAGACGGCACCATTGGACGAACTCCACGGTTCCAAACGTATTTGGGTCTTCGACGCCCCATGCCTTATCGTAAGCGGGTTGGCGTTTTGGCCCCACGCCGTCAAGCCAGTGATAGGATGAAACAAAGCAACCGCCCGGCCAGCGCACAATCGGAATTTTCAATTCGCGGAGTGCCTCTATGACATCTTTACGGAAGCCTTTTTCGTCGGACAAAGGCGAACCGGGTTCAAAAATTCCGCCGTAGATTTGCCGGTGGAAGTGTTCGATGAATTGCCCGAAAATCATCTTATTATACGGTGCAGGTCGGGCGTCGGCGGCGACGCTTAGCGTGGCGTTTTGCGTGGCGTTTTGTGCCGCCGCAAATTGCGGCAAGCCAGTTAAACAAAGCAGACAGAGTGCGATTATTCGTTTCATGACGATAGGTGAGTTGTGGTGATGTTGAGGTTGGTCGGTGGTTGGTCGGTGGTTGGTGACCAAGGGTGAAGTCGCGGGTGACAGGGGAAACTCCGCAGGGTTCCAACTCTCGTGCAAAACTTTTTCGGGGGTGGGTGGTGAGTGGCGGTGGTGGGTGGGGGGTAGGTGGGGGGGCACGGACACACGGACCTACACGGACACACACGGACACACACGGACGCCGGACAAAAGACTCCAGCCAGCGTATTTTGCAGCAGCCTCAACCGCCAACACCCAGCACATAGCACCACCCGTGCCCATCTGTGCTCGCCAGCACTCGTCCGTGCTTGTCCGTGTCAGTCCGTGTAGGTCCGTGTAGGTCCGTGTGTGTCCGTGTGTCCGTGCCCCCCCCTCACGAATAAAGTGTCAGGCGCTTTTTCACTTGACTCCCGTTTTTGTGCGACATGGGCTGGTGGGCACAGCTTCTGCGAAGTGCAGTGCAGAACGAGAGACGAGCACCGACACCACTTTCGCCGCAGGGCTGCTGGCCTTGCTTTGAAAATTTTTTTTGGGGTGGGTGAAACTCTGCGTGTTTGGCGGCGTTTCACTCGACTGGCGACACACGCCACTCAACAACTCAACACAACACATACTATGAAAAAGCTCTCACTGCTTATTCCACTAACCTGCGCAGCCCTCGCTCTTGCACCGTTCGCGCCCCAAGCCTCCGCTCAAGATGCCGCGACACCTCCGCCGCCTAATCGCGAACGCGGCTTCCGTGGCGGACAGCGCGGCGGTCCCGCCCCTGTCCAGCTGACGACCGAAGAGCGCCAAAAGCTCCGCGCCGCCGTCACAAAAGCCAAGGCCGACGCAAAAGTCGCCGAAGCTGACAAGGCCGTTCAAGAGGCGATCAAGAAATGGACAGAAGCGCGCAAAGCCGCCGACAAGGTCACGAAAGAGGCCGTTGTCGCAGCCGACCCGTCGCTGAAAGACATCGTCGCGAAGTTTGGCGAACGCCCGCTTCCCGGCACTGCTGGCGGTTTTGGCGGTGGCCCCCGTGGCGCTGCTGGTCAGCCGCCCGCAGCTGGTGCTGCTGGTCCGCGTGGCCAACGCGGACGCCGCGGTGCCAACGCGCCTGCTCCTGCTCCGAAAGCTGGGGAATAATAAACCCAAGTGCGCCCCGTTTTTTGCGGCGGCACACAGACACATCGAAAAAACCCGCTGGTTCACGCCAGCGGGCTTTTTTTTGTTTTCCAAAGGTGCGCTTGCCCGCCTAAAAGCCCGACGCAAATGGACACCCTTTATGAAAAAGTTCTGCGCCCGATTTTTTTTACACAGAGCGCAGAGACTGCCCACGACTTCACCGTCAACGCGCTGCGCTTGCTCGACACGCTGCCGTTTGCGGTGCGCATTTTTGAACGCTTCAACCTGCGTCCGAAAAACACGAAGCCTGTCCGCCTCTTTGGTCTCGACTTCCCCAACCGTGTCGGTCTCGCCGCTGGTTTCGACAAACACGCGCAGATATGGCCAGCGCTGGGCGCGTTCGGATTTGGGCACGCGGAAATCGGCACGTTCACGATGCACAAGCAGGACGGCAATCCGAAGCCGCGCATGTTCCGCTACCCCGCCGCCGAGGCGGTGGTGAACCGCTACGGTTTCCCAAATCCGGGCGCGGAGATTGTCGCCCGCCGCCTTGCTCATGCGCCGGGCAAAGGCGCACGCAGTTTCCCGCTGGGCATCAATATCGGGAAATCAAAAATCACGCCTTTGGACAAAGCCGCCGAGGACTACATCAGCTCGTTCGCGCTGCTGGCGGACTACGCGGACTTCATGGTCGTCAACATCAGCAGCCCCAACACGCCCGGCCTGCGCGAGCTGCAAAATAAAAACCACCTCGCGGGCCTGCTCGGCGCGGTGCAGGGCGCTAACCGCCGTCGCGCCGAATCGCTCTCTCTCGCGCCTGTTCCCATCCTGCTGAAAATCGCGCCCGACATCGCGTTTCCCCAACTCGACGAGCTGCTCGGCATCGTCGAGGCGAACCACTTTGACGGCATCGTGGCGACGAACACGACGGTCTCGCGTCCGGCGGGCACGGAAAACTTTGAGGCGACGGGCGGTCTGAGTGGGCGTCCGTTGCTGGAAAAATCGCTGGGCATCGTGCGCTACATTTCGCGGGCGACGGGCGGCAGGTTGCCGATTATCGGCAGCGGCGGCATTTGCCAACCGGAGGACGCAGGGCGGTTCATGGACGAGGGTGCGTCGTTGGTGCAGATTTACACGGGCTGGGTTTTTCGTGGGCCGTTTTTTCCGGCGCGTGTCGCACGGGCGCTCGCGTGGCACCAGCGCGAGTGGGTGTGAGCGCGGGATGGGAGGGAAACGGGAAGGGGAGGGAAGGGGAGATGCGGGAGGAACGAGTTTGAAACCACGGATGGACACGAATGGGCACGGATTTGAGAATGGGGAAGCAACCTGAAATCTGAGATTTCAGATTTCAGTTTTTTGTTTCGAGACTTTTGGGCGGTGTCGTTTTTTAGAGGCGCGGGAAGCCGCCGCCGAAGCCCGGAAAACCTCCACCACCGCCACCTCCACCACCGCCTTTGCCGCCGAACATTTGCATCAATTCGCGGCTTTGGCCGCCGCGCATCATTTTCATCATTTTGCGCATTTGCTCGAATTGCTTCAGGAGGGCGTTCACGTCGCTCACCTGCGAGCCAGAGCCTTTGGCGATGCGCAGACGTCGGCTGCCGTTCAAGATCTCGGGTTTGCGGCGTTCCTGCACAGTCATTGATTGGATGATGGCCTCCGTGCGGCGCATCATGCGCTCTTCTTTTTCGCCGACGTTGAACGCACCCATGCCAGGTATCATTTTCATCAACCCGCCGAGTGGCCCCATCTTTTTGATTTGCTGCATCTGCGCCAAAAAGTCTTCGAGGTTGAAGTCGGCGCGACGCATTTTCGCCGCCAAGCGCTCCGCCTCTTTTTCGTCAACGACCTCTTGCGCTTTTTCGACGAGCGAGACGACGTCGCCCATGCCGAGGATGCGCTGCGCCATGCGGTCGGGGTGAAACACGTCGAAGTTTTCCACCTTCTCGCCGTGCCCCATGAACTTGATGGGGACGCCCGTGACGGTCTTCATCGAGAGTGCCGCGCCGCCGCGTGCGTCGCCGTCGAGCTTCGTCAACACGATGCCCGTGAGCGCGACGGCCTCGTGGAAATGCTTGGCGACGTTGACCGCCTCTTGGCCGAGGGCGGCGTCGGCGACGAGCAACACTTCGTCTGGCTGGACGCGCTCGCGCAGTTTTTTGATTTCGCCGATGAGCGTCTCGTCAATTTGGAGGCGCCCCGCGGTGTCGAAGATGATGGCGTCGGCGTGGTTTTTGAGTGCGAAGTCAAGCCCTTCGGCGGCGAGTTTCGGCACGTCGCGCTCGTTGCGGTCGGCGTAGCAGAGAAACTTTTCGGCGTTGGCGAGGGCTTCGAGTTGGTCAATGGCGGCGGGGCGATAGACGTCGCAGGCGATAAGGGCGGGCGTGGTGCAGCCTTCTTTTCTGGCGAGGTGGCGGGCGAGTTTTGCGGCGGAGGTGGTTTTGCCGGAGCCGTGCAGGCCGACGAGCATGATGCGTAGCGGGCGTTTTGTGGCGAGGCCAGCGGTCTCGCTGCCGAGCAATTTCACAAGCTCGTCGTGGATGATTTTTACCGCCATCTGGCCCGGGTTGACGCCGGAGATGACTGCCTGACCGAGGCAGATTTGTTTGACGCGCTCGACGAAGTCGCGGGCGACTTGGAATTGCACATCGGCGGAGAGGAGCGCGGTGCGGACTTCGCCGAGGGCGTCGGCCATGTTGGATTCGGAGAGTTTTCCGAGTCCGCGCAAGTTTCGCAGGGCTTTGCCCATGCGGTCGGCGAGAGATTCAAACATCGTTAAAAGGTTTCGGGAAAGTGTTGGCGGCGACTATCGGAAAAATCGGCACGGGCGAAACGTTAAAGTTCGCCGCCAATTTTGCGTTGAGCGCGGCGGGCGCGTGTTTAGTTCTCAGCTGCATGGAAACGTATTCGCAGGGCGGGGACGCCTTTCAACGCTGGCGCGTGGGGGCGTCGGTTTTTACCGCTTGTCTCGAGCGCGGCGCACGGCTGATGCGCTGGGAGATGGCACTGCCGAGCGGTAATCGCGAGGTGATTTACTGGCCACCAAACGCTGACTTCGCGGACATCGCCGTCGTGCGCGGCGGCAACCCCGTCCTCTTCCCGTTCCCCGGGCGAAACTACGTGGCGGGCGAGCGTTTTTTTTGGCGCGACCCCGATGGCGTGAAGCGCCCGATGCCGCTGCACGGGCTGGCGAGGCAGGGGCGTTTTGAAATCACCGCCTCAGGCGCAGACTTCGCGGAGACGCGCTTTTTGCCCGACGCTTTTTGCCGCGAGTGCTTCCCTTACGAATACGAGTTTCGCGTCCGCCTCCGGTTTGCGGAGTTGTCGCTGCGCATCGAGCTGGAGCTGGAGAGCAAGGAGACGCAGCGCGACATCCCGTGGTGCGCAGGGCACCATTTTTATTTCGGGCTGCCGTGGCACACGGGCTTGGAACGCGCAGACTACTCGCTCGACGCCGCCGCAAAAAAAGTCTGGCGGCATAGCGCAGACGGCTCGCTCGTGCCGTTCGCAGGGGTGGCGTTGCCCGCGAACTTTGGCGACCCCGCACTCGCCGACGCGATTTTCACAAAACTCAAAAGTAACACCGTCGTCTTCGGCCCCAAGAGCGGCGAGGAGAACGTCACGCTGCGCATCGGCGAGGAGGCAGTGCCAGATGCGTGGACGACACTGGTGACGTGGACAGAGGCGCCCACCAGCCCGTTCTTTTGCGTGGAGCCGTGGATGGGGCCACCAAATTGCACAGGGCACAAAAACGGTTTGCGGAAAGTCGCGGCAGGCGCGACGGAGAGCTTTTTGGTGACGGTGGGGTTGGACTGAGGGCGGCGGCGCGGTGGGGCACTCGCCGCTTGTCAATCCGGCACGGTTGGGAAACATCGCGGGGCAATCCGCCTTTTGCCAAATGCCGAAACACACGCGCCGCACACCCCAGAAAAAACCGCAAACCGCAGCCGCCACCGTTGCCGCTACGGACGCCGCTACGACAGCGGCAACTGACGTTGGCGACGACAGCGGCGACGGCGCAGCGGGCGACAGGACCGACGGGGATGTCGGCGACGGCGCGGCGGTGGGCGTGGTGGGTTTTCCCGCTGGCTTGCTTTCTCCGGCGCAACGGAAGGTTTGCGGCGTGGCAGCGGTGTGCGTGGCGGTGGGCGTTATCGCGGCGTTTGCGGGCGGCGTGTTTTGGCTCTTGGGAAAATTTTTAGCAGTGTTCTCGACGGTGCTCTGGCCGCTCATCATCGCCGCGCTGCTCTCGCTCCTTCTGCAACCGCTGTGCAAATGGCTCGAAGACAAATTGCGTTTGCCGCGAGTCCCCGCCGTCGCGCTGCTCTACATCGGAGTCGCCGCGCTCTGCGCCTTGCTCGCGCTGCTCGTGTTGCCTGTCGTGATTGGGCAACTTGCGGCCTTCGCGGCGGCACTGCCCGCGCTCTGGGGCGACATCTCGCGCTTCGCCGAAACAAACGCGGGCGAGGTGCGCGGGTGGCTTGAGCAAACAGGTTTTCTCGCGCCCGTCGCGCAAGCCGCCAGCGCACCCGCCGCCGCCGTCGCAACGGGTGCCGCCGCAAATGCCGCTGTCGCCGCCTCGGCGGACGCCGCCGGACGCAACGCCGCAGCACTGCCCGCTGTCGCCGCGTGGTTGCAATCGTTTTCCGGCGCGGCCTTGCCGGCGTTGACGAGCGCGGGCGGCCATGCGCAGGCGTTTTTCGCGAAGGTCGCTGGCGCGGCGATTGTCCCCGTGTATCTTTTTTATTTGCTCAACACGCGCCGCGATTTCTTGGGCGACTTGCGTAGCGAGTGCGCCTTTTTGCCGGATTGGCTGCGCGACGACCTCGCGTTTCTTGCCCGCCAATTTGCCGACATCACCGTCGCCTATTTTCGCGGGCAACTCTTCATCGGCGCGGTGCTTGGCGTGGTGCTTGCGGCTGGGTTCACCGTGGCGGGGCTGCGTTTCGGGCTGCTCATCGGGCTATGTGTCGGCCTGCTCAACGTGGTGCCCTACCTCGGCACGATGCTCGGGCTGGGCGTCGCGCTGCCGCTTGCGTATTTCCAGCAGGGCGGCGGCACCGGAACGCTCTTCGCCGTGCTCGCGGTGTTTGCTGCCGCGCAGATTTTTGAGGGCTACTGGCTCACGCCGCGCGTCATGCGCAAAACCACTGGCCTGCATCCGATGGTCATCATCTTCTCGGTGTTCTTCTGGGGTGCCGCTTTCGGTGGCCTCCTCGGCATGGTGCTCGCCGTGCCCCTAACCGCCTTCTTCGCCGTCTTCTGGCGTCTCGCAAAAACGAAGTATCTGCCAACAAGAGTTCCTCGATGAAAAACACTAATCAAATCCCAGACCCGAGCCGCTATGCGGTGAATCTCAAATGGAGCGAGGACGACGAAGGTTTCCTCGCGACCGTTCCGGCTATCCCCAGCTGCCTGTGCGTGATGCCGACGGAGGCGGCGGCGTTGCGGGAAATCCGGTTGCTCATCAAATCGTGCCTTGAACTTTTCGTCGAGGACGGGAACCCGATCCCTGAACCCGACGGCGGCGAGCGTAGCGCGAGTTAGGGCGGGCGGGTTTTGCCTGAAAAGTTTTTTTGAAAAGAACTGCTTGACAGAATGGCGTTGGATGTTTTTGCCGCATAGCGCAAATGCACCCTACGCTATGAACCTTCGCTCTCCCAAGTCCTCGCCAACGCCAGCCGCGCCAGCTGCGTATCTGCGCCGCCGTCTGCTTGGTTTTGCACAATGTCTCTTGTTGTTCCGTGCAAATGTTTCA
The DNA here is from genome assembly GCA_031289285.1 of Puniceicoccales bacterium. Lineage (GTDB taxonomy): Bacteria > Verrucomicrobiota > Verrucomicrobiia > Opitutales > UBA953 > CALNBE01. The sequence goes on along the minus strand of JAITPT010000155.1, from coordinate 994 downwards.
CTCCTCATCACTCAATAACCACAACCACAACACTCACACTACACATCCAATAACCTTTCGCGGTTACAGCCGCTGTCCTTGCCGAAATGTGGAAGTTTCACGGACACCTTGGGAAGAAACCCGCAGTATGCGGTCCCCGATTGGGGCGCATTGGTGCGTCCTTCCCAAGGGGTTCTCCACATACCCGGCAGGAACGTAGCATAATGCGTCCCTTTAACGTGTTCGGAAAACACAAAAAAAGACGATGCGTTCCCGCCCAGGAAATTCGACTTTTCGATATGAAAATATCTTCATCCAAAACCGCCTCCATTGCATCGCTTGGGCGCGAAATTAACAATTCAGCTATCGCGCTGCTGCGCACTGCCGCCGAACGCGGCGACGCTGCGGCGCAAAACAAACTTGGCGGCAGCTACTACAAAGGCACTGGTGTCGCTGAAGACTTTGCCGAAGCGGTCAAATGGTGGCGCAAATCGGCAGAGCAGGAGAACGCCGATGCGCAGTTTTCCCTCGGGCTTTGCCTCTTCACGGGAAAAGGCGTCGAGAAAAATCTCGCCGAAGCCATCGGCTGGTTTGGCAAATCGGCAGGGCAGGGGGTGCCTGACGCGCAATTTTTCCTCGGCCTCTGTCTCGCCAACGGAGAGGGTGTCGAGCAAGACCTCGCCCAAGCTGCCAAGTGGTGGCGTCTCGCCGCCGAGCAAAACCATGAGCACGCCGCCGCCGCCCTCAAAGAAATCGAGGAAGACTGACTCGCCGCCGCCAATTGGCGAGGGGGGCACCAGACGGCGTGTCCGCAGACGCGGCGTTGTCGCCAGTGCGCTGCGGGTGTGGTGTGCCGAGTGGTGCGCTATAGGTCTTGGTAGCACCCATACGTCCTATAAGACCTATACGTCCTCTACGCCCTATACGCCCTAGACGTCCTATACGTCCTATCGCGTGTGCGCCAGGAGCCCCCTCAGCCACCTCGGCCCCCGCAGCGCCCCCTCAGCCCCCGCAG
>JAITPT010000152.1 GCA_031289285.1 Puniceicoccales bacterium | reverse complement strand
TCCTTATCAAGCGTTGTGACAAATTGGCACACCATCCAGAAACAACTCGCAGAGTCTCCGCGAAAGCGAAAAACACAAAGAGAAATATATAACGAAACAGGTTAGCGCTTATGGGGGGCACACCGCTGTCTCTTTTTCTTCCCTGTGTCGCTCTTACCGCCAACCTTCCGCTCGCCTTTCACGCCGCAAACAGACACACCGCTACCACTCACCTCATGCACACCTGTCCGCAAGCACTTCCCTGTGTCCTTCGCGCCCGACGCGCCTTCGCCGCCTTCGCCGCGCTCGCCCTCGCTGCGCTCCTCCTCGTTGTCTGCGACACGCTCGGCAAACCCGCAGATGCCCCGCCGCCCTGCCCCGTCGCTGGTTCGCCGTGGAGGCTGCGTTTGCCCAACAATGTTTTGCTGGAAATGCTGCCCGTCGCCGCAGGGTCTTTCACGATGGGCAGTCCGCGTAGCGAGCCAGAGCGCGAGCCATACCGAGGAGACAGCGAGACGCAGCACCGCGTCAACATCACGAAGCCCTACTGGCTGGGCAAATACGAGGTCACGCAAGCACAATGGCAGGCAGTAATGAATGACAACCCGTCTAACTTCAAAGGGGCGCAGCGTCCTGTGGAAAACGTGTCGTGGCATGACGCTGTGGAGTTTTGCGCGAAGTTGACGGCGCAAGAACGCGCCGCTGGGCGTTTGCCAGCAGGCTACCGCTACACCCTGCCGACCGAGGCGGAGTGGGAATACGCATGTCGCGCTGGCACGACGACGCCGTTTAGCACGGGGGACAATCTCTCGACAGCCCAAGCGAATTACGACGGCAACTATCCCTACAACGGGAACGCCAAGGGCGAATACCGGCGGGCGACAACCAATGTTGGGAGTTTCGCCGCGAATGCGTGGGGCTTCTACGACATGCACGGCAACGTCTGGGAGTGGTGCCGCGATTGGTATAAAACGTTACCCGCAGGCGGCGACGACCCGCTTGGTGTTCCCTCCGGTAGCCGTCGTATTCTGCGCGGCGGCAGTTGGAACATTGATGCTCGCTACTGCCGTTCCGCCTTCCGCATCGGCGGCGGCCCAGACGACGGCGACGGCGACGGCTTCCGCGTCGCCCTCAGTTCCACGGGTGTAAAATAGCCGTCCCTCGCCCGCGCACCGTTCCCGCGACACGCGTCCCGAACCGAATAGCAACTGCAAATCACAGTAGTCCCACGGCGTCCCACGGCGTCCCACGGCGTCGAGAGTATTTGGGACGACAGTGGGCAATTTTCGACGGGAATAAAGATTCGCTCTACGAACATGCGGAAAATCATGCACTTACAGCGCAGCAAACATTTTGCCCATTTGTTGCGTCCGAATAAAAAGGCAGCCATTTTTTTCACTTGACTTCACAGTAGCTTGTGGCCGTTGGGGCCACGCCACACAGCTTCGCGTCAGCAGGATTATAGCGGAGCACACACCATCACCATCCATCAACCTGACCATCATGTTTGAATAAAAAGGCAGCCATTTTTTCCACTTGACTTCACAGTAGCTTGTGGCCGTTGGAGCCACGCCACACACACAGCCTCGCGCACAACAGGATTATGCCGGAGCACACATCATCACTATCCAACAACTCGACAGAAAAAAGCGCCTGGCACTTTTTCGCTTTTTTTCGCTCTTTTTCCGCTTTACCCCACCGCGCTGTCGGCGCTTCGCTTCGTGCTGTCGCGTTGCCTCAATCGCGTTGTTTTTCGCAGTTTCCATCCGCTTGAAGTGGCGAGGAACCAAAAATGCCACATCAAAAACCAATGCAAGAGAAAAAAGCGTCTGGCACTTTTTTCGGTGCCGCCACCGTGCTTCGCTCAGACAGCTGACTGTTATCGTGTATTTTTGGGCTTGCGTGGGGGAAAGACTTTGCGATATAAGCTGTTTTTGTATGAAAGCTCTTCTTTTTTCCGGTCAAGGGGCGCAAAAAGTCGGGATGGGCAAATCGCTCTGCGACAACTCGCCTATTGCAAATGAACTCTACCAACGCGCAGAAAACACGCTGGGCTTCGAGTTTCGCAAAATCTGTTTCGAGGGTCCCGAAGATGTGCTCACCCAGACGCGCTATTGCCAGCCGGCACTGTTCGTCCACGGTTACGCCATCGCGCAAATTCTCCGCGCCAACGGCAAACTCGATGGCCTAAAAGCCGCCCTCGGTCTGAGCCTCGGCGAGCTTACCGCGTATGCGTTTGCAGAGGTCTGGGACTTCGAGACCGGCCTCAAAATCGTCGCCGAACGCGGGCGACTTATGCAAGAGGCTTGCGACGCGGCGAAGGGCGGAATGGCGGCGGTCGTCGGTGGCACACTCGACGAGGCGCGGAAGCTCTGCGCGGCCTTCGACATTGATGTCGCCAACCTCAATTGTCCCGGGCAAATCGTCATTTCCGGCGACGACGCCCGCGTGCGCGAAGCCGCCGCGAAGGCGAAAGAGTTTGGTTCTTTCAAACTTGTGAAACCGTTGGTGGTCGCGGGTGCCTACCACAGCCGCCTGATGGAACCAGCGCGGGCGGCGTTTGAAAAGTTTCTCGCCCCAATCGAGTTTGCGCCGCCGCAACTGGCGGTTTTCACCAACACCACCGGCAAAGAAATCTCCGCCCCCGCCGAGATAAAGGCGGCACTTGTGAAACAGGTTGTTTCGACGGTGCTTTGGGAAGATTGCCTGCGCGGCGCGGCGGCACTGGGTTGCAGCGAGTTTTACGAATGCGGCCCCGGCGGTGTGCTCGCAGGCATGTTGAAACGCACCGAGCCATCGGCAAAAGCGACATCCATCAACGAGTTTGCCGACCTCGCGGCACTCTCCTAACACGCCGCTTCCACCTTCCACCTTCCGCCCGCGCCGTTCTCTCCCGCCTTCTATTAACCTAAAAACGGCAGTTGAGTCGGGTCGTCTTGCGGAAGCTGCTATGGCATCTGCACTTGTTGGCTTTGTTCGACGCACCAACAGGTGCGCCTTCACAAATCCACCAAGCGCATCTGCCACAACATCTTCTCGCAATACTTCCCCTCCAACTGCCGTTTTTA
>JAITPT010000015.1 GCA_031289285.1 Puniceicoccales bacterium | reverse complement strand
TCTTTTGCGGAGTCGTCGAAGAGGAGGCTACCGCCTCTTGCACGTGATATCAGATGATAGACGCATGAGTCTGTCATGCCGAGGAGTCGTTTTGAGTGAGACATGTTTGTGTGTGATGTAAGTTTTGAGTGATGAGTTTTGAAGTGTGATTCCGGTGAGTACACCGAAACGGGAGGGGAGACTGGCGAAGTGGAGGGATGAGTCAACTAAGAAAAATGGCTGCCTATTAAAAAATGTTCGACTCACGAACAAAAAAGGAAACCGTCGCGGTATGCCGACGGCCATTGAACAAGAGCTGCGACCAGTTGCACCCAGCAAGTTGTCCCTGAGACATGTCAGCAAAATCTTTCGCGGGCAAAGCGGGGAGACTCTCGCCATAGACGACATTTCCCTTGATGTCAGCGAGGGCGAGTTTGTGTGCCTTGCAGGTCCAAGCGGTTGCGGGAAATCCACCATCCTGAACCTCATCGCCGGCTTGGAGGAACTCACCTCCGGCGAAGCCCTGCTCGACGGTGCGCCTATCACCGGCCCCGGGCGCGACCGCATGGTGATGTTTCAAGAAGCAGCGTTGTTTCCGTGGTTGGACGCGCTCGGCAATGTGCTCTTCGGTCTAAAACTAAAACCCAACCTCAACAACGCCGAGCGGCGCGAGGTGGCGCGGTTTTACCTACGCCTTGTCGGCCTCGAAAAACAAGAAAACGCGAACATTCACGAGTTGTCCGGTGGGATGCGCCAGCGCGTCGCCCTCGCCCGCAGCCTTGCGCCCAACCCGCGTATCCTGCTCATGGACGAGCCGTTTTCCGCCCTCGACACGCTCACCCGCGAGACGCTTTACCGCGACCTGCAATCCATCTTTTCCAAGCGCCGCAAGACCATCGTTTTTGTCACCCATAACATCCGCGAGGCCGTCTGTCTGGGCGACCGCATCGTGCTGCTTTCGAGTCACCCGGGGCGTGTCCGCGAAATCTTCACTGTAAATCTGCCGCGTCCCCGCGACATCAACGACGCGGCGGTTGCGACTTTTGCGCACCAGATAACAGAGACCTTGACGCAATACCTTGAAACACCTGCCACAAAGGAGGCCGTCCTGTGAAACGAAACCTACTCACTCTGCTAACGTTTGCCGCCGTGCTCGCCGCCCTCGAAGTCGCGGGGCGCAACGGCGCATGGGACACCCGTGTCCTCCCGCTGCCCTCTGAAGTCGCCGCCTACATCGCCGACGCCTTCACCGACGGCGCGAGACGCGACCAGCTTCCCGCCGCTGTCACCGCGAATGCCACCGCCGCCACCCTCGGCACCGCCACCTCCACCACCGCTGCATCCCTCTGGACGGCGTTTGCTGGCTCGACGCTCACGGAGGCGCTCCTTGTCACCTTGAAACGCTTGGTGTCGGGCTATCTCATCGGATTTTTGGCGGGCATCCCGCTCGGTTTGCTCACGGCGCGGTTCAACTTTTTCCGGGAAACCTTTGGGCTTGTCGCGCTCGGAATGCAAGGATTGCCGAGTGTGTGCTGGGTGCCGCTCGCGCTGATTTGGTTTCGCCCGACGGAAAACGCGATTCTCTTTGTCGTCGTCATGGGCACGGTTTGGTCGCTCATGTTGGCGACGGAGCACGGCGTCCGCACAGTTCCGCCGCTCTACGTTCGCGCCGCACGCACGATGGGTTCGCGGGGCTTACACCTGTGGTGGCGCGTTTTGCTTCCGGCGGCTTTGCCGGCAGTGATTGGTGGCATGAAACAAAGCTGGGCGTTCGCGTGGCGCTCGCTCATGGCGGCGGAAATCTATGTGACGATTTTGACTGGTTGCGGCTTGGGCTGGTTGCTGCACAACGGGCGCGAAGTGCTGCGTATGGACCAAGTGATGGGCGTGATGCTCATCATCGTAATAGTGGGTTTGACCGCCGACAGGATTTTATTCGCGCCAGCGGAAAACCGCATTCGCGCCCGCTGGGGCTTAGACAAAAATTAGGTTCCTCGCTATTTTGAGTGGGAGCGCTGGTGCTACGCCCCGCACTATAATCCTAAAAACGGCAGTTAATGCGGGCGGTTTTGCACAATTTTTTGGCCGTCTGCGGCTTGCGCTTTCCGCTCTACGCACCGCAAGGTGCGCGTCGGGAAAGCACAAACCGCATCCGCCTCAAAATCTTGCGCAAACCCATCCCGCTGAACTGCCGTTTTTAGGATAATCCTACTGTGTGCGGCTCTGAGGGTCTAATGTCCACAGGCTATTTCAAAGTCAAATAAAAAAAATGGCTGCCTTTTTATTCACGTTAGAGACTCAGGCTCGTCTCTGGGATTTTCTCTTGTTCACCAAGCGAAGGTTTCGTCTTTTTTAAGGCTCTTCGTGAAGGCGGTGAGCAATCGGACGGCCTGCTCGACAACCTTCAAATCCACGACCTCGCAGGGTGTGTGCATGTAGCGAAGCGGCACAAAAATAAGACCCGTGGCAACACCGTTGTTTGCCATCTGGACAACACTGGCGTCGGTGTCCGACGGATGCGCATCCGCAAACACTTGATACGGGATTTTTTCCGCCGTAGCGACCTCTGCCAAGCGGTCAAAAACGAGCGGGTTTGTGTTTGGGCCGCTCGCAAGCACGGGACCGCCGCTGAGCGTTATCTGCCCGATTTTGCGCTGGTCAACATCGGGGTGGTCGGTCGCGTGGCAGACATCAACATTGATGCCGATGTCTGGGCGGACTCGCTGGGCAGCGACTTGCGCACCTCGGAAACCAATTTCGGTTCCTCGCTACTTTGAGTGGGAGCACACAGGGACAGGGATTTTGAGCTTGGCGGCATGGAAGTAGAGCATAGTGATTAAATTTGTGGTCGTGCGAAAGCCGCGGGCGGCACGTTTC
>JAITPT010000046.1 GCA_031289285.1 Puniceicoccales bacterium | reverse complement strand
GAGAGCGACTGGGGCACGGACGGCGATGCGTCGGCGTCGCTCCACGCACGCACGGCGCGAGGCGTGAGGCACGAGGCGCAAGCCCCCCCCCCCATATCAAAAGCGGGTTGCGGCTTGCAGGAAACGAGAACGAAAGAGCCAGCAAGAGAGAATGGGGAGGAGGATTTTTTGTCCGCAGATGGCATTTGCGGTCAGCGGCGTGTGTGCGGTTTGGCGCGGGATTTTGGTTATCCGGTGACGTAGAAGCGTAGTGCTCTGGCGATGGCGTGGTCTTTGAATGTCGCGTGGAGGCAGTCCTTAAAGAAGGTCGTAAAATCGTTCATTCCTTCGGTGATAATTTTCCCGTGACCGAGATACAAAAGAATGCAATTGTATCTCAGTCGGATGTATGTCCGCAAATTCTTTTGGAACCAGACATTATCCGATTCTGCATATTCGTCGAATTGGAAAAGGCACTCCTCTCCTTTTTTCGCTATATCAAACCACTGGGCAGAGGGCGTTGATTGCAAACGTTTGAGAGTCGGCGGGTATTCGTCCTTGTCGGCTCGAATTGCTGGATAAAACGCCTCCAAAAATGGAAGCAGTCCTTCTTTGAAAACAGCATCCTTGAGCGTGAAGAGAACGCGGTCGCCCACCGTCTCCTCGTCGTAGATGCTCATGTCGTAACGCAGGGTTTCCTGCATCGCTTGACGTAATTCGTCAACCGAGACTTTTTGTTCTGTCATCTCTTTGTGAGATGCAATCGCCTGATACGTCAGGCCGATGGCTAAGTTACGTCCCATAGTGGTGTAGTTGTTTGGTGTGAGTGAGTGAAGGTGTGAGTGTGGATGAAAGCGTAAGTGAGAGTGGGGGAATGGGTGTTTGGTTCCACGTTTTTTTTGAGTGGTGGGCGAAAGCGGAAAGCGCACCGAGGGGTGGCACCGTGAACGGTGCCCACAGAACTGGATAAGGAGGGTGGCTTGCTCGCTACGCTCGCTGCCGCTGGCCGTGGGTAGCAAGGGGCTGGCTGCGTTACGCTTCGCCAACGCCGATAATCCTAAAAACGGCAGTTCAGCGGGATGGGTTTGCGCAAGATTTTTTCGACGTGGGGTTGGGGGATGCGCTCTTGTTCGAGACGGCGGTTTTGATGGGAGATTTCTTGAAAAAGAACGGACTCGGCGGGAGTCAAGTTTGGAAGAAATTGTTCGGGGGCACTGCGGGTGGGGACGCCGGAGATTTGGTAAATGGAAAATTGCGCGTAGGTCGCGCTGTCCATCATGACACTTTGCACAGCAGGAAAATGACGGCGGAGGGTGGCGAGGATTTCAAAACCTTGGGCGTCTATGTCGCCCCAGTAGAGAATGCGGCAAGCGGACAGAAGAGAGACGCTGCGAAGACGGGCAACGGCAAATCCGGCACCCAAGATTGCCAGTGTTTTGGATAGCGGCGGAAGGGTCAGGAAGTTGGTTTTATTCTCCGTAATAAAAATGGTGGAGAGACCCGATTTTTCGAGATGCGCGAAGTCTTCAAGAGTGATAGCAAAACGGCGAGGTTTCCACTCGGGCAAAATGGCGGGGTCGAGAAAACGACATTCGATAAGCGCTTCCGGTGTTTTCAGGCCAAGGCGGAAGGTGGCGCGAGCAGCGGCAGGCTGTGGCACGGGCGTTTCGCCCGCGTGAGTGGCGGCATCGGTGGCATCGGCGGCGGCGCGGATGCTGGCAGGGGCGGCGACTTCGACAAGTTTCTCGAGTAAGAGAAGATTGTTTTCGATGAACTTTGTCGGCACTTCTACGGGGAGTTCGCGAGGGTATTTTTCGGGGAAAGGCGTCGCCTGAAAAAACGCGACGGCGCGGCAGATGTTTTGCCAGAAGGCGTTGGCGGCGAAATCGTTGCCGTTGTCGCGGAGGTGGTGCCAATTTTGCGGCGTCCATTGCGCGAGCACGGGGAAGGCGGCAGTGAGGATTGCGTGGGCGGCGCAAATACGCCGAAACTCGGCGGCAAAATCGTCGCCAAGGTAGCCGAGATAATCGGCTTCGGTGGCAAAAGATGCTTTTGTGGGAAGCTCGTTGCGCCCGTGTCGGCGGAGGTCGGTGGTTTCTGTCTCGAGAGTTAGGCCGCAGCCGAGCACGTCTTTACTCGCGTCGCGCAATGTCTGGATGTCGTGGAGAATTTCTCCACGTGTGGCAGTTCTATTTATCGGAGTGAACCGTAAATAAAGCGGAAAGATACTCGCGCCGCGCAGTCGCGCTTCTACTACTTCGCCGTATTTGTTTGCGGCTTGCTTACGAAGTTTTGCGGCGTCAATCATGGCTTGTGCTTTATTTACCGTTTTTCTCGTTTCTCCTTACATCCTTGTATAGCGCGGGCCGTCGCCGCCTTGGGGGAAGTTCCACACGATATTTTGATAGGGGTCCTTTATTTGACAGGTTTTGCAGTGGAGACAGTTGGAGAAATCTACGTGGATAACGCCGTCTTCGAGACGATAAACTTCCGCAGGACAAAAACGTTGGCAGGGAGCATCGTATTTTTCAATGCACTCGGCGCATTTAGTGCGGTCTTTTATTTTTAGGTGACAGGGCTGGTCTTCGTCGTGAATAGTGCCCGACATAAAGACGTCGGTGAGGCGGTCGGGAGAGGTGGGGCCGGGGACAATTTCCGGCGGAATGGCAGGCGAGGCGTCGCCGTTGCGGCGGGGGCGCAGGGTGGCGTGGTCTTCTTCGAGGCCGACGCGCCAGAAGGGGAAAAGTCCGTTGGTAAGCCATGCGTAGCCGACGCTGGCGACGCCCAGAACGAGGTGCTTAGAGAATGGAGCGCGGACGTTTTTAACGCGCTTTAATTGTCGCCAACCCGTGGTGGCTTGGAGGCGCGTTGTATAAGGCGCGAGAGCGGCGCGGGAGAAGTCGCCAGTTTGCCAGCAATCGGCAAGTGTGGCGGCGGCGGCGGCTCCGGCTTGGAGTGCGATGTGGACGCCTTTGATGCGAAGGGTGTCAACAAGGCCAGCACCGTCGCCAACGATAAGTGCGCCGTCGGCGACGACTTTTGGCACCGAGTAGAAACCGCCTTCAGGGATAACTTTTGCGCCGTAAGCAACACTTTTCCCGCCCTTGATTTGGGCAGCGATTGCGGGGTGCGCTTTGAATTGGCGGAAGAGCGTGTGGGGGTCGGTGGTGGGGTTTGTATAGTCGAGCGCGCAGGCGTAGCAGACGAGCACTTGTGTGGGCGAAGAGCGATAGACAAAACCGCCGCCGTAAGTGCTCAAATTAGCAGGGTGCCCGAAGGTGTGGAGAATTTCTCCAACGCGGGTTTCGTCGGCAGGGACATCGAGGACTTCTTTTATGCCGAGGGCGTAAGATTGGGGACGCGAGCCGTGGAGATTTTTTTCTTTTATCAACTTGTCGGTGAGAATGCCACACGCGCCTTCGCCGAGGATAACAACCTTGGCAGAGACTTCTTCTTCGGGGAGGTGGTTGCTCTTCGGGGTGCCGTCGCGGGCAAGACCTTTCGCGCCGATTTTCGCGCCGGTGATGCGCCCTTGGGCGTCTTCGATGAGCTGCGTGACGGCAAAACCGGTGTAGATTTCCGCGCCTTCTTTTTCGCAAAGTTGGGCGAGGTATTGGGTGAGTTTGGTGAGGGAGCCGACCGGGTAGCCGTGCGCCCGCATCAGGGGCGGCACCCAAGGAATGGCGACGTGCGACTGCTTGCCGAGGAGCATGTAAAACGACTCCTTCGAGACGCGGGCTTCAATCGGGATGGCGGCGATTTCTTTTTCGGTGAGCAGCCCCGCGAAGCCAGCGGGGTCAATCACCGCGCCGGAGAGGACGTGGTTGCCGATGCGGCGGCTCTTCTCGACGATGGTGACGCGCGGGAGCTTGTCGGCTTCGACGCCACGCGCCTTGAGCGTGCGCAGCAGCGAGAGCGCAGTCGCCAGCGAGGCCGGCCCCGCGCCGACGCAAAGCACATCGGTCTGGATGGTCTTGGGCGCAGCGGTGGCGGGTGCGGATGCGGCGGGTTCGAGGGCAGAGTCGGCGGAGGTGTCGGTGTTGTCGGACATGAGAAAGAGGCTGGTGATAGCGGATGTTAAATGGATTGTTTGCGGTTTCGGCAAGGGAAAAGTCAAGGTAAGTCGCCGCCGTTAAGGAAATAGCAGGCGGCCATTACCAATTGAATCGGGCTGGTAACAATATCCAGAGGCACGGTAACAAGCATGAGTGGAATTGCGAAAGGGTTAAAAGGTGTTGAAAAATCACCGCACCATTGAACGACGATGGGGGCGGAAGTTTGCGGACATTCTTCTGTAATGCGATTCCACCGAGCACGGTCGGCGGCGGCGGAACGCAAATCTCCGTAATTATCGTATATTTGGGAGAACGCTCGCTTGTCATCCCCTGTGTATTCTTTATATTTCAGTGCACCTTCCGGCGTGGGCTTCAAGTTGTTTTTGCCGCAGTGCGCCAGATACTGCAACCACTTCGCTTCTGTGATTACAATATAACCGTGCTTTATTTCTTTATCCTTAATTTCTTTGTTTTTAGTCTCAATTCGACGCCAGCGCCAATCGCCTTCCAGCACGATACTATAATCTCTTTCATGGGATGGCTGTAGATTGGGCGAAGTTAAGTCTTTGAATGTCATTTCTGGTGGGCAAAAAATTTCTTTAATCCAAAAATCGGCGGAATACACAATTTCTTCTGCCGGGGGCTTGATTTCGTATTGAGTTACCGTCGTGAGACACCCTGTCGTGTAGAGGCAGTAAACGAGGGCGGCGCATGCGCACAGGGCGCGGATTATTTGAGAAGCGTGTTTTTTCATGAGGAGGAGAGTGAGGAGTAAAGAATGGTGAAGTTTGAAGTTCGGTGTGTGAAGTTTGGCGTCAAAAAAAAGGTGTTGTGAGTTAAAAAACGGAGAAAAGAACGGTTTGGACTTTTTAGACAGGATGAATAGGATGGACAGGATTTTTTTGAGTAATTTTTTTTATCCGCAGGCGTGCGCAGATTTCTTGTTTGGAATTCGTTTCTTTCTTTATCCTGCCAATCCTGTTCGTCCTGTCAAAAAAATGGGTTGCTAAGTTTTCTCTAAAATGTGTAAATATTCTTGTGTGCTGTTGGCCTTGTGGTTGCGGTTTTCGGTTTTGTCGGCTTTGAAGCGGTGGTAGTCGGTTTGGGCTAATTGGTAGGTGCCGTATTTTTCCATAATTGCGCGAACTTCTTCAACGGACATCAGACCTTCGTTGTTGTAACTCAAAAAGATGAATTTGAATTTTGCGTTTTTAATCAAGTTCTCGAATTCGCGGGCGACGATGTTTCGGCTGCAATATTTAGATTTTTGATAATTCCGCAAGCCCGTTTTGCCGTGGGGGACAAAGTCGTCATAACGCGCAATTGTGTTGAGCAAATGGTAATTCGCGCCGTATTGACGTTCGTTGTAGGGAGGGTCGAGATATAAAATGTCGCCATCAATTTGTTTTATCAATTCGTTGCTGTCGGTGTTAAAAACTTGGTGTTCGTTGATATTTGTTTGAAAATTTGCTGGTTCTAAAACCATTTCTTTTTGCGCTGTTTTCTTTAAGTTTTTGAGATATGCGCCATAGACCGAAGCCGTGTTTGCAACTTTGTCGGCACTTTCGAGCAGACTCGCCAAAAGAAACCAATATGCGCTTTCCGTAATTCTGCCAGTCGTTTTCCACTCTTCAATTTTCTGGCGAATTGTGTCAATTTTCCTGCCGTTGGCGTCCGCGAAATATTGTCTTTCGCCGTTATAGCGTTTCATATCAAAGTTGGCGCACGTCGTGCGTTGTTCAGGGGAGCGCAGCGTCTCTTTGCATCGGGGAGCACGCACGTCCCGCATGTGGGCGAGGGCATCCCGCCGTCGCAGGGTCTGAACGCCGCCATCCTTCGCAATCCTCCATCTCGCTAATCGCCTCCCCTCCCACATGTCGGGCGAAACGCTCGACAATACACGCACGACGCGAGTGTTCTCCGATGCAGGGGATGCCGTGCCAAAGTTGAGGAGAAATGCTATAACATTAAGTTTATTTGTCATGATTTTTCGTCACCTCATTCAAAAGGATTGCATTGAATTTTTTATTAGACAAGTTACCATCGTCTTCATAAATTTCCAGCACTTTTATATCTTCATCAAAATTATCCACTTCACACAAAGCAGCCGAGAACCGCTCAATATCATAATTGTCGTTGCCTTTGTGCTGTATTAAAGGGAATTTTTTTGCTTCCGGACAAACACTAAAGAGTTTCCCCAGTAATTCATAATATCTACCTGCAGACAGTGTGCCTGTATGAGACAAGATTTCGTCGTTTTCGTTTGGCATGTTAAATATATAATTTTGTTAAAGTTGCATTGTAATCGTTTTCAATTTCTTCATACGATAAAAATCTAATTCTATCTCTGATAGGGCGAAAAGCGTTTTTGTCAATCTCTCTGTCAAATTTTGTTTTTCGTCCAGAAGGCGAAACGCAAACAAACTCGGTCGTAAAATCCTGCAATTCCATAAATTTCACGAAAGCGTCACGAAAATCTGTTGAATTTTCTACTTCAAAAATTTTGGAAGGAAATAATCTTTCGTTAAACCAAATTACATCTGTGAAAGTAGCACTTTCTCTTATGATTTTCTCATAAGTAAAAGGTGGAACAATCTGTAATGTTGCCAGACTTCCAAGTGTTTTATTTTGGAAAACAAATTTTTTGTCATTTGTGTAAGTTTCCTGCACTTCTTTCCTTGAATTTCCTATCTCAAGCAACATTCCCTGCATTTCGCCATGCCGAGTTATTGTTCTCTCTTTTTCTGTTTTCGGAATTTTTTGTTTTTCCAACAAATCTAATTTATCTGTCAAGGCATAAACTCCCAAACCAATTTTAGTAAATCGGTTGTCTCGTTGCACACGCTCTTGAATTGTTGCAATCGGAGTTTTCCCTTTTATTTTTGAAATATCTTTATAGTTCCAAACTTCTTTATACAAAAGTTTAAGCGGTGCTACATAATTATTATGTAGCATAACTTGTTCTATAGCATTTGAATATGTCATGTTTTCTTCTTTCATGCAAAAATCCCTCTCAATTTAACTTTGAAATTTCGTTTAATCGCATCCAAAACATAAGAACCAAGTGGCACAACTTCACATTTCGTATAAACAGGGTGCGCGATTAGAAATTGCATTTGTGTCGTGCGCAATGCGGAGAGCGAGTGGTTCATTGCTGTCGAGAAGTCGGCACTATTCGTCACATCGCATTCGTTGATTTGAAACTTCGCTTGCGAATTTTCCATTTTGGCGCGGACAGTCTTAATCATTTCTGTATTGATGTCGAAACCGATAAATCGCCGCTTAAGTGTCTCGCACTCGAACAGAGTTGTCCCGCTTCCCGAGAATAATTCCAAGACGGTTTCTCCCTCTTTTGTGTAGCGGCGTAAAAACTGGTTGGGGATTTGAGGAATGAAGTTTCCGTGATAAACGTTTGAGTGCTTGCCGCTTTTATCCCGTTCGCCAATCAGCCATAGACTGTCAACATTTAT
>JAITPT010000243.1 GCA_031289285.1 Puniceicoccales bacterium | reverse complement strand
ACCTTCACCATCGTCCCCACCCCCGCCGTCGCTTCCGTTCCATCCGCCCCCACCGCCTCTACCACTTCCTCTTCTTCCGACACCATCTCCGCCGCCGCCACCATCTCTGCCGCCACTCCTGCACCCATCTTCACCATTTCCACTTCTACCGCCACCATCTCCACTCCCGCCGCCCCCTCTTCCGCCCCCTCTCCCACCTCTACTCCCTCCTCTACTCCCGTCGTCGCCCCTGCCCCTGCTGTCCCTGTTGCGCTTGTTATTGTCAACACCTGCACGGTTACACGGCTTGCGGATGCGAAGTGCCGCCAGAGTATTCGCCAACTTGTGGCAGAAAACCCGCAGGCGTTTGTCGTGGTTACGGGGTGTTATTCGCAACTCGGCGCAGCAGAAATCGCAGCCATCCACGGCGTAGATTTGATTTTGGGAAATCACGACAAACTCAACGTTCTCGACTACATCGGCGATGGCACCAAAAACCCGCGCCCCGTCATTGTCCGCGAACGTATCAGCCGCGAAGATTTTTCAATCGAGTTTGCGGGCGAGCGTCCGTTCAACAAACGCGCCAATTTGAAGGTGCAAGACGGCTGCGATTTTGGCTGCTCGTTTTGCATCATTCCGAAGGCGCGCGGGCAGGCGCGTTCGCGCGACTTTGAAAACCTGCTCGCAGAGGCGCGTTCGCTGGCGGCGCGGGGTGTGCGCGAGCTTGTCCTCACGGGCGTCAACATCGGGACTTATCGCAGCGGTGGGTGCGGTGTTGCGGAGGTCACCGATGCGTTGGCGGGCGTCGCGGGCATTGACCGGCTGCGCATCAGCAGCATCGAGCCGACGACCGTTTCCGCCGCCGTTTTGGAACGCATGGCCGACCCCTCGCACCCGCTTTTGCCGTATCTGCACCTGCCGCTGCAATCGGGCTGCGAACGCATTTTGCGCGACATGCGCCGCCTCTACACCAAGGCGCAATACGCCGAGTTTGCCCGCGCCGCCGTCGCCCGCGTCCCCGAACTCTGCCTTGGCGCGGACATCATGGTGGGGTTTCCGGGCGAGACCGACGCCGAGTTTGAGGAGACCTGCGACTTTTTCCGCGAAATGCCTTTCGCATACGCGCACGTCTTCACCTACTCGGAGCGCGAGGGGACGGCGGCGGCGCGGCGGGCGGACGCCGTTTCCGTGCCTGTGCGTCAGCGGCGTAGTGCGCAGCTGCGACGGTTGTCGGCGCAACGTTTGCACGACTTCATGTCGGCGCATTTGGGCCGGACGATGCGCGTGTTGTTTGAAGACCCTGCGGGCGGGGTTTGGCCCGGGCTGACGGACAACTACATCCGCGTCGCCATTCCGGCGGCGCAGGTGCCGGGCTTGGATTTAGCAAACCAGACGGCACTTGTTCGCCTTGAAACGGTGTCGGCGGATTTTGTTTCGGGAAAAATCGTCGAGCGTTGAGGGCACGGGTCAAAGTTCCTTAACGGAAACGTTGCGAAACTCGACGGGGTCGTTGTGTCCAGCGAAGCCGAGGTGGCCGCTCTTGCGGTCTTTGCCCGGGTGGGGGCTGTTGTGCATGTAGGTTTTCACCTTCGAGACATCGGTGTCCAATATCACGTAGCCGTTCAACTCCACTTTGATTTTTGAGCCGACGACCGTCACCTCTTGGAAGTTCCATTCGCCGAGCGGGCGTTGGTAACCGCGTTGCGCCGCCGCGATGCCATAGACGGAGCCGTGCGCTTGGCGCGGGTCAATTTTTGAGCCAGTGTTTTTCTCGTAATTGTCGTCGAGGATTTGTAGCTCGGTCATGCCGGTGTAGGCGGTGTCGCCGCGCCCCGGATAGCGGATGGCGATGCCGTTGTTGGCACCTTTGGGGAGCTTAAACTCGAAGCGCAGTTTGAAGTCGGCGTATTCTTTTTCCGTGAAAAGTGTGCCGCCTTTGCGACGTTTCCAATGGATGACGCCGTCCTTGATTTCCACTGCATCGGTCGCGCCCTTCCAACCAGCGAGATCTTTGCCGTTGAAGATTTGCGCGAAGCCGTCGGCGTCGCGCCGCGCCAAAATTCTGCTTGCCTCCGCTGCGCCGATTTCGCGGACGAAGATGTTGCGCCAGCGGATTTCTTTGCCGTGCGTTTGCAGCAAAATGGGGCCGAGGGCGGGGACGGCGATGCGGCGGTTAAAGTAGTTGTCCAAGACGGCACCCTTGACGGTTTGTTTGCCGTTGAGCCAGACCCAGACGCGCGAGCCGGTCATCACGACGCGCAGCCGGTTCCATTCGCCGAAGGGGCGGTCGGCTTTGACGAGCGGGTGTTTGCCCTCGCCTGCGTTGTTCCAGAGGCCGCCGGAGCCTTTGTCGGCACCGAGGCCAAACTTGCCTTTCTCGGTGTAGTCCCAGATTTGCACCTGCGGGATGCCGCGCAGATAGACGCCGCTGTCGGCGCGTGGCCACGTCTTGTAGTCCACGAGAAACTCGAAGTCGCCGTAGGTTTTGTCGGTGGTGAGGAAGAGGCCGCGCCCGTCGTTGACAAGCTCGCCGCCTTGCACCGACCAGTGTTTGCGGATTTCGGCAAGGCTGTCGTCGTGCTTCTTTTTGAAAGCGTCGGCGGGCAGCGCGAGATATTGGCGCGGGTCTTTGTCGTTTCCGGCACCCCACCAGCCGTCCAAGTTTTGCCCGTTAAAAAGCGCGACAAAACCTGCTGGCGGTTTGTTGCCAGAGTCGGGCGCGGGATAGGCGTCGGCGGCGACTTCGGCGGCGACAGTTCCGCAGCACGATTTCACGGCGGAAACTGCGGCGGCGGCGGGCGCGTCGGCGGCGTGTGCAGGCGCGGCGGCGAGGGCTGCGAGCGCAAATGCGGCGGCGGCGGCTTTGCCGCTGCGCGAGAGAAACAGAAGGGGAATTGACATGGCGGAGAAAGACAGTGCGGCGCGGCGGCGGTTCCGGCGCGGTGGCGCGGCGGGTGGCGGCGGCGCACCCGCACTCGCGGCTTTCGCGGTGGACATCGCTGCGCCGCGCACCTTAGCGTCCGCCGCCATGAACATCGCCATTCTCGGTTCGGGGCGCGGCTCCAATGCGGAAGCCATTCTCGCCGCGCAAGCCGCCGGACAACTCGGGCGCGCCCGCGTCGCCGCCATATTTTGCGACATCCCCGGCGCACGCATTCTCGCGCTCGGTCCGCGTTTTGGTGTGCCCGCTTTTCAACCCGACTCCGGTCCGTTCAAGACAAAGTTTCCGCCCGAAATCGAGACCGTCTGGGCAAACGCTATCCGCGCCGCCGGTGGCGACTTCATCGTGCTTGCGGGCTTCATGCGCGTCGTCAAAGCACCGCTGCTCGACGCCTTCGCGGGGCGCATCATCAACCTCCACCCCTCGCTCCTGCCCGCGTTCGCCGGGCTTGACGGCATCGGGCAAGCGTGGCGTTACGGCGTCAAGGTCGCCGGCTGCACCGTCCACTACGTCAACGCCGAAGTGGACGGCGGTGCCATCATAGACCAAGCGGTTGTCCGCCGCGAAGACGCGGACACGCCGGAGAGTTTTGCGGAAAAAATCCACGCTGCCGAACACCGCCTTTTGCCGGACGTCATCCGCCGCCTGAGCCTCGCGGAGTGAGCACCGCCGACACGGCAAACGCGCCAAACGCGGCGCGGCGGCGCGGCATTCGGCGGTGGCGCGGCGGGGCGTTTGCGTTTTTGCTGGGCGACGATGAGCAACACAGATTTTCCAAACAACGCCGTCGCTGCCGCGATTTGCGGAGAGGCGCGACCGCTCAAAATCGCGGTTGTCGGCGCAGGGGCCATCGGCGCTTATTACGGTTGTCGCCTCGCCCACGCGGGGCACGACGTGCGGTTTTTGCTGCGGAGCGACCTCGACGCCGTTCGCCAAAACGGTTTCCAAATCACCGCGCCGGATTTGGCGTTTCGGCTGCACACCGTCCAAGCGTTTGCCACGACGGCGGAAATCGGCACGAGCGACCTCGTCATCATCGCCCTCAAAACGACGGCCAATGCGCGCTTCGGCGAATTGCTGCCGCCGCTGGACAACGGGAAAACGATTTTTCTGACACTCCAAAACGGCATGGGAAACACCGAGGCACTGGCGCAGCTTTTTGGGGCAGAGCGCGTGACGGCGGGGCTGTGCTTCGTGTGCGTCAACCGCGTCGCGGCGGGCGTCATCGAGAATTACGAGCTTGGCAACATCCGCTTCGCAGAGGCACTCGGAGCGGCGACACCGCGCACCCGCGCACTGGTGGAATTGTTCGCGCCAACGGGCGGCGATTGTAAGACGGTGGACTCGCTCGAACGCGCCCTCTGGACGAAACTTTGCTGGAACATCCCGTTCAACGGGCTTGCCATCGCTGGCGGCGGCATCACCACCGACCGCATTCTCGCCAGCCCGCCGCTGCGCGAATTGGTGCTCGGTCTCACGCGCGAGGTGCAAGCGGCTGCGGCGGCGTTCGGCGTTCAAATCTCCGACCGACACATCGAGTCGCAGATTTCCAGCGCACGAGAAATGGGTGCCTACAAGCCGTCGAGCTTGATTGATTTTTTGGCGGGACGCCCCGTAGAAACGGAGGCGATTTGGGGCGAACCGTTGCGACGTGGCCAGAGCAAAGGGGTCGCGATGGGACGCCTCGAATGCCTCTTCGCATTGCTGCAACACCTGACGAACCGCAGCTGAAAACGGCGACGGAAAACGGCGCCCAACGGCGGGCGATTTGCTTTTGCCGCGCCGCTCGTTTCCGGCATTCTCGCCGCCATGCAATTTTCCCATTACTCGGAAAAAAAAGGTTACGGCGCGACGTCTGCCGCGCCCGCTGCGCCCGCGCCACGCACCTCTTACACTATCAAGCTCGACCCCGCGCAGCTTGAGAAATTAGGTGCCTTGCTTGCGAAAAAACTCTGGGTGCCTTTTCCCGTCGAATACAGCCTCTACGCCTACAAAGACGAGCAGGTGAACGTCGTCGCCTACAAATCGGGCAAGGTCGTTGTGGCGGGCAAAAAGACGGAGGATTTTGTCTCAAACATTTTGGAGCCGCAAATCACCAGCGAGCCACGCCTCGGTTACGATGAGGTCTGGCACCCCGAGTGGTTTGAAGACCACGCCGGTCTCGACGAGTCAGGCAAAGGCGACCTCTTCGGCCCGCTTGTGACGGCCTGCGTCGTCGCCACAGGCGAGATGATTAACGCGTGGCGCGATTTGGGCGTGCGCGACTCAAAAACCGTGACCACCGACAGCGCGGTGCTCGCGCTCGAAAAAAAAATCCGCACGACGCAGGGGGTTATTGTAAAAGTCACTTTTACGAACATGGAAAAATACAACGAGCTTTACGGGAAGTTTGGCTCGAACCTCAACAAGTTGCTTGCGTGGTATCACGCCGTTTCGCTGGAAGACTGCCTGCCGCGTTTCCAAGCGGAGCACGGAAAAATGCCTGCATGGGGGCTGCTCGACCAATTCACAAAAACGCCGCTGACGCAGTCCGAATTGAAGCGGCGCGGCGTGAAGTTTGATTTGCGGATGCGCACCAAAGCGGAGTCCGACCCCGTAGTCGCGGCTGCTTCGATTGTCGCGCGGGCGGTGTTTGTGCGCGAAATGGCGAAGCTCTCAAAGCTCGCTGGCGAACGTTTGCCCAAGGGTTCCGGCGCGGAGGCAAAAGCGGTAGGTGTGCGTCTTGTGGAAAAGTTTGGCCCCGCCGCTTTCGGCCAATTCGCCAAGCTACATTTCAAAACCGCCTACGAATGCCAAGGCTTGACCCCACCCCGCCGCTTCTATCACATTAAGCATTGAACCCGAATTCCGCTTTTGAGGCTGGCGCGGATTGCACAATCTTTTTTTTGAGGGTTCCTCGCTACTTTGAGCCTAAAAACGGCAGTTGGAGGGGAAGTATTGCGAGAAGATGTTGTGTCTGCTGCGCTTGGTGGATTTGTGAAGGCGCACCTGTTGGTGCGTCGAGCAAAGCCAACAAGTGCAGATGCCATAACAGCTTCTGCAAGACGACCCGACTCAACTGCCGTTTTTAGGTTGAGTGGAAGCACGGACGCATCCAGCCCCGCATGGGGCGAGATGTGCATAACCGGAGGTGTAGCGCAGCGAAACCTCCGGTCAGCCACGCCCCTGCAACAAAGCCTCGCATGGGGCGAGATTATCGGATTACCAGATGCTGGTGGTGTGTATTCCGTTGCAATCTTGTGAAGGGCGCATGGTGGGCACTGCAAGGGAAAGTTGCACGAACCCCAGCGAAGTCAAGTAATAAAATGGCTGCCTTTTAATTCGCCTTTTAATTCGCAAACAATAAATGGGCAAAATGTTGCCCGTGTTGTAAGTGCATGATTTATCGCTTAGTTGAGAGGCGGATACTTGCTTCTCCCCTTCCCCCCCCCCCTACCCCTTCCTCTCTCCGAATAATTAACCAGACTAAAGATTTTGCCATTGGGTCGTCGGGACATCCGATAATCTCGCCCTTGCAAGGTTAAATTTTTGTTGATGTGCAGAGAGTTATGGAGCGAGGTGTCAATTTGAGGGGGAGTTTTAGGCTTGAAAACTGACGTTTGAATAGTCGCGAGAGGGGGCAGAAATGAAAAAGGCGCAATAAAGTGCCAGACCCTTTTTCATTTGCATCTGGGTTTCCTGCTGTAAATCTCCGTCGCAATTCCACTGCCTCACGTGCTTCAAGAACCGTTGCCCAATGACCACTCACAAGCAAGACGCCCACGCGACGGCAAACATGGAACGCAATAAGGCGCAATAAAGTGCCAGACCCTTTTTCATTTGCATCTGGTTTTCCTGCTGTAAATCTCCGTCGCAATTCCACTGCCTCACGTGCTTCAAGAACCGTTGACCAATGACCACTCACAGCAAGGCGCCCACGCGACGCCACACATGGAACGCAATAAGGCGCAATAAAGTGCCAGACCCTTTTTCATTTGCATCTGATTTTCCTGCTGTAAATCTCCGTCGCAATTCCACTGCCTCACGTGCTTCAAGAACCGTTGACCAATGACCACTCACAGCAAGACGCCCACGCGACGCCACACATGGAACGCAATAAGGCGCAATAAAGTGCCAGACCCTTTTTCATTTGCATCTGATTTTCCTGTTGTAAATCTCCGTCGCAATTCCACTGCCTCACGTACTTCAAGAACCGTTGACCAATGACCACTCACAAGCAAGGCGCCCACGCGACGGCAAACATGGAACGCAATAAGGCGCAATAAAGTGCCAGACCCTTTTTCATTTGCATCTGATTTTCCTGCTGTAAATCTCCGTCGCAATTCCACTGCATCACGTGCTTCAAGAACCGTTGACCAATGACCACTCACAGCAAGGCGCCCACGCGACGCCACACTCCTGCAAACTTCGCTTGCACCCGACGCGGAAGGCGCTAACGCTCCCTCGTGCCATGAGAAACGCCTTTTCCGCCTTGCCCGCCTCGCTCACCTTGCCCGCCATTTCCGCCATTTGCCTCGCGCTCGCGCTGACCACACTCACGCCTGCCGCGACCCTCCCGCCCCTTTGCGCCGCGCCCGCCACACCTGCGCCCGCCAAAGAAAAACCGGCTTCCGTTGCCGCCGCCAAAGTCGAGACCGCCGCCGTTTGGCTCGCCAATCCGAAACGCTACAACGGGCAGCCCGTCGCCACCTACATTGCCGACGCGAAGTCCGGCGGCTCGGTTCCCGACGATGCCCCATACGCCGTCATCCGCGTCGTCACCGCCGACCGCCAAGGCAAGACCAGCGGCAGACTTTACCTCTTGCTTCCGCCCGCCGAGGTCGAGGCCACCGTCAAGGCCTTGGAGCCGCGTCAATCCTCCCGCAAAACCACCTTCGGTTCCCGTTTTACTCTGCAACGCCTTGACGCCGAGTTCCGCATCGTCGGCGGCGAAAACGTGCTTGTAAAAGGCGGCGACCGCTCGGCCCTTGCGAAGTTTGGCAAACCCTCCGTCGCTTACCACGCGCAGCAAAAAGCGGCGGGTATTCCCACTGGCAAATACCCGCAAAAAGACTTCGCCCTCTCGCAAATCGGCAAAACCGGACGCGACGAAACCCAAGCCCTCTTCAACCGTCTCCTCGCGTCGCTGAACGCCCGCCGCAAAGCCGATTCCCAACGCCCCCTCTCCGCCTCCGACCTCAAACGCGAAGTGCGCAACGGCACGGAAATCACCGTTGACGACGACACCGCCAAAACCACTTGGGCCTTCGTCGAGCTATAAAAAAACCGCCCACCCGCCCACCACCCAGATCCCGCGCCCGCCTCACATCCTCGGAACATCCCGCCACTTCCCCTGTCTCCGCCCGCCAACTATGCCAATCTCAGCAACGCCAACTCGCGACGCGCACAAAACCACGCGCCGCGATTTCCTAAAAAACGCCGGACTCACCGCCGGTCTCCTTATTTTGCCAACAGGTTTCCTGCGCGGCGAAAACGCCCCCAGCAACCGCATCAACGTTGCAATGGTCGGCCCGGGTGGCCAAGGGCGCACCGACATGCGCGGCGTCCTAAACGCGGGCGGCAAAGTCGTCGCCATCTGCGACGTCGTCACCGACCTCCCCGCCGGAGTCAAAAAACGCTTCGCTGGCGATTACCCGCACGTTGCCGACGCCCAAACCTTTACCGATTACCGCGTCATGCTCGACAAGCTCGGCAAAGACATAGATGCCGTCATCGTTTCCACCCCCGACCACACGCATTTCACCGTCGCGCTCGACTCCATCCAACGCGGCAAACACGTCTATGTCCAAAAGCCCATGTGTCACAGCATAGACCAAGTTCGCCGCCTGAGCAAAGCCGCTGCCGACGCAAAAGTCGTCTCCTCGATGGGCAACCAAGGCCATTCCAGTAACCATATACGCATGGTAAAAGAGTGGTTTGAAGCCGGCCTCTTTGGCGAAATAAAAAAGATTGATTGCTGGGACGGACAATTCATGCGCGGCTCCCAACACTACGCCGCCCCCAAGCCACAACCAAAAAACCTCGCGTGGGACCTCTGGCTCGGCCCCGCAAAATACCGCCCCTTTTTCCCCGGCGTCGCCCCCGGCTGGCGTCCCTACTACGAGTTTGGCAGCGGCTCACTCGGCGATATGGCCGCACATATAATAGACCCCGCCTACTATATTCTCGACCTCGATTATCCTGAAAAAATCGAAATCTTAGAACGTAAAGATTACACAGAAGTCGCCTACGCCTCGCACACAAAAATGATTTTTCACTTCCCCGCCAAAGGCAACCGAGGTCCCGTCCAACTCGTTTGGTGGCACGGCAAAGACTTCCGCCCCAAAGCACCCACAGACCTCGAATATAAAGAGTTCAACGAACGCAAAAACGACGAAAACCTCCCCGAAGACCCGCGCCTCAACCTCCACGGCGGCGTCACTGGCTATCTTGGCCGCAAACACAACGACGGCCTCACGCTTAACGGCAGTCTATTTTACGGCGAAAAAGTCACTTTTAACATGGGCCAATACGGCGACTTTTTCTTTACCGCGCCCAAAACAAAGTTCGCCGAATTAAAAGCAAAAGAGCCACCGAAAAAATATTCACGCTTCAAAGGCGGTCACTATAAAGACTGGGTAAAGTCTATTCGCACAGGCGGAAAAGCCGTCTCCGACTTCGCATACGCCGGCCCACTCACAGAAGTTATTTGCATGGGAAACATCGCACAGCGCCTCGGACGCGACCTGCGCTGGGACGCCAAAAACGGCAAGTTTATTAACGACGACCAAGCAAACGCACTCATCTTCGACCAGCCCCCGCGCCAAGGCTTCCACGCCTAACAACAGCCACACATTTCCCTCTCACTTTTTCTCTAAACTCCTATGAAACGTCGCAACTTCTTAACACAATCCGCTGGCGCGCTCGCCGCCGTAACAATGCTGCCCGCCTGTGCCTCGCAGCAAAACACAACTGGCAACGCCGCCGCCGAAAAACCCACCTTCCAAAAAGGCGACGGCATGAACTATGCCCCCCAAGGCAAATCGCGCCCCGTTGTCAAACCGGGCGAATTTGTTTTCGCAGCCGCGCACTTCGACCACGGCCACATCAACGGCATGGCGAGCGGTCTCACCGAGGCGGGCGGCACACTCAAATGGCTCTTCGACGACAAGCCACAAAACGCTGGCGCACTCGCCGCGCTCCGCAAAAAATACCCCGCCGCGAAAGTCGCCCGCTCGCTCGACGAAATCCTTGACGACAAAGAAGTAACATTCGTCGCCGCCGCTGCCATCCCCAATCTGCGCGGCCCGATTGGCTGTCGCGTCATCAACGCCGGAAAAGACTATTTTACCGATAAAACACCCTTCACAGAAATAGCGCAACTCGACGACGCAAAAGCTGCCGTCGCGCAGAAAAAACGCAAATACATGGTGTATTTTAGCGAACGTCTCCACACCGAATCCGGCATGTATGCTACCGACCTTATAGAGTCTGGTGCCATTGGCAAAGTCGTCCACGTTCTGGGTCTCGGTCCACACAGACTAAATAAAAAATCGCGCCCTGCTTGGTTCTTCAAACGCAAAGAATACGGCGGTATCTTGTGCGACATCGGCAGTCACCAATTCGAGCAATTTCTCACCTACGCTGGCGCGACGGACGCCACAGTCGCCCACTCCGCCATCGCTAACTATAACAACCCCGAAACACCCGAACTTGAGGACTTCGGAGAAGCAACACTTGTCGGCAACAACGGCGTCTCTAACTATGTCCGTGTTGACTGGTTCACACCCGACGGCCTGAGCGTTTGGGGTGACGGGCGCATCTTCATTATTGGCACAAAAGGAAGTATAGAGTTGCGCAAATACGTAGATGTTGCTCGTGAAAAAGTTGGTGACCAAGTCTATCTCACCGACGACAAAGGCGAGCATCATTTCAACGTTGTTGGCAAAGTTGGTTATCGTTTCTTTGGCGAGCTTATTTTGGATTGTCTCAACCGCACTGAAAAAGCCATGACCCAAGCCCACGCCTTCAAAGCCGCCGAGCTTTGTCTCAAAGCCCAATCCCAAGCCGTCTGGCTAACAAAACAAAAACAAGGCTAAGACCGATAAGCCCGATTTCCGACGAAAGTTGGGCGGCGAGGACGGCGAGGACATTGTAGGCATTGTGGACGATGTGAACTTCCGCGCCGCGACCGTCCCGCGACTGTCCCATGACCGTCTCGCACCCGTAACGCAGACTGCCAAGTCTGCTTGGAACGTAGTGGCTTCCACTTCGGTGCGCGAAGCGCACCACAAAACAGACTTGGCAACCTGCGATACGGAGTCTCCCGCTGCTTCGAAAACGGTGTCGGTGCCCGTTCCACGTTTTGGCACCGCGCTCCATACGTGCTGTGCGCGACCAGTCCGCGTCGAGCAGAAATCTGGAGTCAAAGGAAAAAGCGCCTGACACTTTATTGTGCCGCGTAGACTTGTCAGTCTGCAATACGGAGTCTCCCGCTGCTTCGAAAGCGGTGTCGGTGCCCGTTCCACGTTTTGGCACCGCGCTCCATACGTGCTGTGCGCGGCCAGCCCGCGTCGAGCAGAAATCTGGAGTCAAAGGAAAAAGCGCCTGACACTTTATTGTGCCGCGCAGACTTGGCAGTCTGCAATACGGAATCTCCCGCTGCTTCGAAAACGGTGTCGGTGCCCGTTCTGCTCTTTGGCACCGCGCTCCATACGTGCTGTGCACGGCCAGCCCGCGTCGAGCAGAAATCTGGAGTCAAAGGAAAAAGCGCCTGACACTTTA
>JAITPT010000214.1 GCA_031289285.1 Puniceicoccales bacterium | reverse complement strand
GGGGCGTAGGCATCTGCGTCTCAACTATCCGATAAATCATGCACTTACGACGCGGGCAACATTTTGCCCATTTATTGCGCTCGAATTAAAAGGCAGCCATTTTATTACTTGACTTCGCTGCGGCTCGTGCAACTTTCCCTTGCAGTGCCCACCACGTTCCCGCCACGAAATTGCAACGGAATACACCCCCCCAGCATCTGGTAATCCGATAATCTCGCCCAAAATCTTTAGTCTGGTTAATTATTCGGAGAGGAGGGGGTAGGGGGATGAAGAGAGCAGGGGAGGGGCGTAGGCATCTGCCTCACAACTATGCGATAAATCATGCACTTACGACGCGGGCAACATTTTGCCAATTTATTGCGCTCGAATTAAAAGGCAGCCATTTTATTACTTGACTTCGCTTCGGTTCGTGCAATTTTCCCGTGTAGTGCCCACCACGTGCCTTCTACGAAATTGCAACGGAATACACACCACCAGCGTCTGGCAACTCCGATAATCTCGCCCCATGCGGGGCTTTGTTGCAGGAGCGCGGCTGGCCGGAGGTTTCGCTGCGCTACACCTCCGGTTATGCACATCTCGCCCCATGCGGGGCTGACTGCACTCGAGTTCCCACTCAAAATGGTAAGCCCGTCCCCATTTGCACACGTCCCCATTTGCGTCTGGCAACTCCGATAATCTCGCCCCATGCGGGGCTGGTTGCACCTGGGTTGGCCCGTCCCCATTTCAACCCCAAATAGCAACCTGTCCCCGCTTTTTTGAACCTGTCCCCGCTTTGTTGTCCTCCTTTTTTTGTTTCCCACTCGACAAACACCGACGGCAAATTACGTTTGGATGTCTCGCAAGAGAACCACCGATTCTATGCCGCTACCAGAGTTTTCCGCAATTTCCACCGCGCCCACGCCAGCTGCCACCGCGCCACAAACGCCCAGCCCCTCGCCACCACCCGCCGCCACCACCTCCGCCACCTCCGCCTCGCCGCCCGCCACATCGCCAGCCGCCAATACCGCTCCCACCCCTGCGTCCCCGCCACCCCTCGCGCCACCACCCCTCGCGCCACCACCCCTCGCGCCGCCACCCCTCGCGCCGCCGTCGTCCCTCGCGTCCCCCACGCCCGCGCCGCCTGCTACTTCGGTGCGCAAGGGTATTCTTATGATACTGGGGACGGTTACCTGTTTTGCCTGCATGGATGCGAGCGCCAAATGGCTCGGAACCGCAGGCGATGTGCCGCCCGTGCAACTCGTTGCTCTGCGTTATTTTATTAGCTTTCTTTTTACGGGTTTTATTTTGAACCCCTTCGCCCGCCCCGCGCTGCTGCGCACACGCCGCCCCGTGCTGCAAATCACCCGCGCCGCATGTTTAGTGCTCTCAACCGCCTGCACCTACGTCGCCGTCCGCCACATGTCGCTGACGGAAATGACCGCCATCGTTTTCGCCGCGCCGCTGATTGTGCCGCTGCTCTCCGTCGCATTTTTGGGGGAGAAAGTCGGCCCGAGGCGTGTGCTGGCGATTGTGGTGGGGTTTTGCGGCGTGTTGGTCATCACCCGTCCGGGCGGACACGAGTTGGGTTGGGTGGCACTGCTGCCGTTGCTGGGTGCGCTGCTAAATGCCTTTTACTCGGTCTCGACGCGCAAACTCGCCTCGGTTGACGCGCCGGAGACAACGATGTTTTACACGGGAATGGTCGGCTCGGCGACGATGATGCCCGCGCTGTTTTTCGTCTGGGAAACGCCGGAGGGGCTTGTCCAATGGACGGCGATTATCCTCATGGGGGCAGGCGGGGCGTTGGCGCACTGGTTGTTGATTTTGGCGCACAAACACGCGCCCGCCAGTTTGCTCGCGCCCTTTAACTACGCGCAAATTATCGGCGCAGCACTCATCGGGTTGCTCGTTTTTGGCGACGTGCCCGACTCATGGACGTTCGCTGGCGCCGCCATAATCATCCTCTCCGGCCTTTACGTTTTTTACCGCGAACAGGTCGTCCGCCGCGAAAACACCCGCCGCGTTTAAGGCGTTTTCCCGCTTGTCCGCACGGCGGGCGCGACGTTCACTGCGCGGCCTATGCAAGTTGAAATCCCTTGGGAGAAAAAGGTCGCGATGGTCGAGGCGGGCGTCTCGCTCGACGAGGTGGAGGCGACCCAAATGGCGTTGTGGCTCGCGGACGCCAACGAAAACTTTGACGGCAAAAAACGCTTCCTTCGCGCCCTCACGCTCAAAGGCGAGTCGGTGGAAGAAGTGTTTGCGTTTGCCAAAACCTTTCGCGACCTCGCCCGCGGCGTCGCCGGAATGGTCGTCCCGCGTGTCGCCATAGACATCGTTGGGACGGGCGGCGACAAATCGGGCACGTTCAACATCTCGAGTGCGACGAGCCTCATCGTCGCCACGGCGGGCGTCAACGTGATGAAGCACGGCAACCGCTCCATCACCTCGGAGTCGGGCAGCGCGGATTTTCTCTCTGGCATAGGCGTCCCGCTCGAAGCGCCGGACGCCAAACTGGCGGCGTCGCTGCAAAAGTTGCACTACTGTTTTTTTTACGCGCCAGCGTTTCACCCGACCTACAAAGCGTTCATGCCTGTGCGCAAAGCCTTGGCGGCGGAGGGGCACAAAACGGTGTTCAACATCCTCGGCCCGCTCATCAACCCCGCCTCGCCGCCGATGTATCTGCTGGGCGTATTTTCAAAACACTGGGTTGCGTTGTTGGCAAAAGTGCTCGGCAGACTCGGCGTCAAACGCGGCCTCGTCTGCCACTGCGAACTGCGCGAAGGCGGCGGCATGGACGAGCTGGCGACGGCGGGCGTCAACCACGTCCGCGGCGTCGGCGAGATGGAAAACATTTGTGGCGAATGGATGGCGGAGGACTTCGGCTTGGAGGCGCGCCCACGCGAGGAACTGCTCGGTGGCAAACCCGCCGAAAACCGTGTGCTCTTTACAAAGTTTCTCGACGGCGCGGCACCCAAAGGGCTTCACGACACCATCATGCTCAACGCAGCGGCGTCGCTCTGGATAGCGGGGCGCACACCCTCGGTGCGCGACGGTTTGACGCTCGCCAACTCGCTCCTCGCCGACGGCTCCGTCGCCCGCCACGTCGAGGCGATAAGGGCGTTTTACAAAGAGTAAGCCGCCCCCGCCAACGCCGCTGTCGCCGCAGCCAACACCTACGCCGCCGTTGTCGCCACAGCCAACGACGCCGCCGCCGTCGCTCACAAGCTATCGCCGAAGTCGGCGCGAAACTTCGCGGCGAGTTTTTCCGGCCAATCGCTGAGCGCGTCGAGACGCCCGTTGAAGAAGCGCAGCACGGGCGGCTCTTCCACAAAGCGCAGCCCGCCTATGAGTGCGCGGTTTTGGTAAAGCCAGTTCAAACGGTCGGCGACATACTTCGTCTGCGAGAGCGTGAACACGCGGCGCGGGAACGCCAGACGCAGCAACTCGACATCGGAAAGGACGTCGTTGCCGTCGGTGTCGCGGATGCTCGAAAGCGTGCCCCGCTCCATGCCGCGCACGCCCGACGCGATGAAAAACGCCGCCGCCAGTGCGCCCGCCGTGTAATCTTTTTGCTGGACATGCGGCAAAAAACCGCCCGCGTCCACGTGGCACCCCAGACCGCCCGGCGGCGTGACGACTGGCACACCGAGCCGCTCCAACTCGCCCACAAGGTATTCGATGAACGACGGGCTTTGGGAAATCACCGTCTCGTCGGTCGTCTCGCGCAAGCCGACCGCCATCGCCTCGATTTCGCGCACCGAGATGCCCCCGTAAGTCAGGAAACCCTCATACATGACGACCAAGTTTTTCATCGCGTCGAAGAGTTCCTTTTTGTTCGTGCAGATACCGCCGCCGCGCGAGGAGCTGACCTTGCGCGCCGAGAAATACACGAGGTCGGCGAGGCCGCACATCGTCTTGAGAATTTCGCCGACACTCGCGTTCTGAAACTCCGCCTCGCGCTTCTTGATGAAGTAGGCGTTCTCGCCGATGAGGCTCGCGTCGAGCAAAAGCATGATGCCGTATTTCTCGGCGATGCGCCGCACCTCGCGCATGTTGGCGATGGAAAACGGCTGCCCGCCGATGAGGTTTGTCGAAGCCTCCATGCGGATAAACGGGATGTTTGCCGCGCCAGTTTCCTTGATGACCTCCTCGAGGCGCACCGTGTCAATATTCCCCTTGAACGGGTTGGTGCTCTTGATTTGGAGCGCGTCGGGGTGGAGGATTTCGACCACGCGCCCGCCGTTCTCCATGATGTGCGCAAGCGTCGTCGTGAAGTGGTAGTTCATCGGCAAAACGCTGCCGGGTTTGACGAAGGCGCGGGCGATGATGTTCTCGGCAGCGCGGCCTTGGTGGGCGGGGAGAAAATACGTTTTCCCGAAGACCTCACGGACGACGGACTCCAGCCGGTAGAAGCTCTGCGAGCCTGCGTAGGCGTCGTCGGCTTGGTGCATGGCGGCGGTCTGGTTGTCGCTCATGGCGTTGACGCCGGAGTCGGTAAGCATGTCGAGATAGACATCCTTTGTGCCGAGCTGGAAGGTGTTGAACCCCGCCTCGCGAATGGCAGCGAGACGGCGTTCGACGGGGACGAGGTGCAGCTTTTGGACAACGCGCACTTTGTGCAGTTCGAGCGGAATTTGTTCACCGCTGAAGAAGCGGACTTTGACGGGTTGAGTGTCGGGAGAAGCGGACATGTGTGTCGTTTTGGAAGGAGCGAGCGAGTTTGCACGGCAGGGATTTTTTTCAACCCAAAAAACGGGTTCAATTCGCTGGCGGCGGGCGGACGGCGTTGGCGGGGAGCCGATAAAAAACCTTTTCCAAAAACAGCCCGCGCGCGGGTGCGGCGGGCACCTGCGCCGTGCTTTTGCCAGCCTCCAAGTAGGCCGTCAAATCCGCGCAACTCATCCGCCCAAGCCCCACCTGAATTAGAGCACCAGCGAGACGGCGGACCATTTTGTAAAGATAGCCGCTCGCCTCCGTCACAATCTCGATGCGCGGCCCACGCCGAGAAACCTCCAGCCGCCGCAGGTCTTTGACGGGCGAGCCGCCGTCGGTCTCGGGGTTTTTCCCGCTGAACGCCGAGAAGTCGTGGATGCCCAGCAAGAGTGCGGCGGCGGTGCGCATCGCGTCGGTGTCGAGCCGTTGCCCGCCGATTGAGTGCGTGAAGCGCGTCTCCTCCGGCGACGCCCAACCCTCGAAAATGCGGTAACTGTAGCGTTTGCCCCGCGCCGAAAAACGGGCGTGGAAATTGGCGTGTGCTGTCTTGATGTCTGAGATTTGGACAGCGCGCACCAAACCTGAGCGCAGCGCGACGGTGAGTGTCGCGAGGCTATGTTCCCACTCGGCGTCAAAATGAAAAACCTGCCCGTGTGCGTGGACGCCTGCGTCGGTGCGCCCGCTGCCGTGGATACGCACCGGAGCGCGGAGGACTTGGGCGAGCCGCCGTTCGAGGACATCTTGAATTGCCCGACCCTCGCGCTGGCTTTGCCAACCGCAAAATTCGGTGCCATCATAAGCGACCTTGCAAACAAAGCGCGTGAACCCTTCCGCGAGGTTGTTTTTGCGTCCTGCGCGTTTGCGCAGCCGCAGGAAAAAGTCATTCAGCTTCTCTTCATCCATCGTTCTCGCGGGGTTTAGCACCAGCGCACGGAAAGGCAATGTCGCAGACCGCGTTTCGCAGTGTGGCACAGACTACCGAGCCGCAGGCGACATCGGACATCTTGTCTGTGTTGCCGTCGCCTTCGGCGACGCCTCGTCCTCGTCCACAGACAAGATTGTCTGTGCCACACTCCGCCGACACCGCCGCTTCGAGCCGAGCAGGGCAGGGCGAGGCAGCGCAGGTTCGAGAAAAACACTTGCGCAACACAAATCTTTTCTCACCCTCACCGCCGCTTTCCGCACCCTCCCGCTTCGCTTCAATTTCCCAACCGTCCCAACTTTCCCAACTCTTAGCACCCGACAACCAACCTTCCGCCGCCCGCCGTCCCGTTCGCCGCTAAACATGTCCACCCAACGCATCCGCATTCTTGGCACCCAAAGTTCCGGCAAAACCGTGCTGCTTGGCGCACTCACGCATCGGCTCGCCTCGGCGGTCAGTTACCCGCGTATCACTGGCGAAAATATAGCGACACTTCGCTACACGGCGGGAATTATGGACGCACTCGAAAGCGGCAACTGGCCAGCGTCCACCGCTGTCGGTCTCCGCCAAGACCTCCGCTGGCTCTGGCGCGACTCCGACCACGACGCCCACGAACTTCTTACGTTCGACTGCGCAGGGCAGGACTTCCGCGCAATTTTCGAGACCGAGGCGGACGACGACGAGGGTCTCAGTGCGCAGCAACTCGCCTTGCGCGAAGCATTTTTCTCCAGCGACCTCGTCTTGCTGCTCTTTAACTTCCAAGACGCACTCGATATTTATCAAAAACACGGCAAAAACCAAGCCCGCATAGAAGTCGAAGTTGCTCCCGCTATCGCTATCCGCCGTCTGCGTGCCGCCGGTATCACTGTTTATATTATCTTAACGCAAGCCGACCGCTACCGTGAACGTATCGCGCAGGAGTGGCACGGCGATTACAGCGGCGCATTGCGTGCGGTAGTTCCGCAGCTATTTCACGCACTTCAAGAGACGGGAACTCCCTACCTTGTTGTGAGCGCAGTAGAAACAGAAGAACGCGACGGCAAAGTTTTACCCAAAAAAATAAAACACACAGGCGAAGGTGTTTCCGATGTTATCAAAAATGTGGAGAACTTTTTCGCAGTCGCAAAACGAAGAGAGCGCGAAAAGAAACAAGCAGAAGAATACGCCGCAAAAAAAGCAGCCGAACGCGAAGAAAACGAACGCCGCCAACGCGAAGAAGCTGAAAACCGCATTAAACAAGAAGAAGATGACCGTCTGCGGATGGAAAAAGAAAAGAAAGAGAAGAATGACCGAAAGGCGGCGTGGGGGTGCTTAATTGTTACTGTTTCCATGTTCATAGTTGCGTTAATCATGGGTAAAATAAATGGCTCAAACGAAGAAGCGAAAGCTCAGGCGGCAGAGGCCGAAGAAAAACGCAAAGCCGAAGAGAAAATAAAAATGGCAGAAATAAATAAAAAGTTAAATGAAGGCTTTCAGTTTAAGGAACTTCATGTTGTCCCGTCTCTCAATCTGGTGATGAGAGGCATCCCTGCTGGCGTGTTCATAATGGGAAGTCCCACAACAGAACCAAAACGCGGCGACGACGAAATAGAGCACTACGTCACGATAAGTAAGCCGTTTTATCTGGGCATGACGGAAGTGACACAAGGTCAGTGGGAAAAACTGATGGGCGACAATCCTTCTTCTTTTCGTGCGCATGACAGGTATAACGACAGCGCACCAGTGGAAACTGTTTCATGGGAAGATGCTATGGCGTTTTGCCTGAAGTTGACGGAGCACGAGCGGGCGTCTGGTGCATTGCCCAAGGGCTATATTTACACACTTCCCACGGAGGCGCAGTGGGAGTATGCCTGCCGCGCCGGAACAACAACACCCTTTAACACAGGCAACAATTTGACAACCGAACAAGCAAATTACGATGGCAATCATCCCTACGTGGGCAAAGCGAAACGTTGGGAGAGAGGTAAATATCGCGAGGAAACTGTTTATGTGAAAAGTTTTGTGCCAAATGCGTGGGGACTTTACGACATGCACGGAAATGTATGGGAGTGGTGTTTAGATTGGTATGGTGCTTATCCTACTGCTGCTGTGGTTGACCCCAAAGGACCGAGTAGCGGGAATAACCGCGTTCTGCGCGGCGGCGGCTGGTTCAGCGGCGGCGCCCGTTACTGCCGTTCCGCCAATCGCTTCGGTCGCTTCGCACCGTCCACCCGTTTCAACGCTGTCGGTTTCCGCCTCGCACTCGTCCCCGTCACACAGTAACGTCTCTTTTCATTCAAAAAACTTCCTTTTCCCGCTTCTCAACCAACTACTTTTCCACTTTCTACTAACCACTATGTTCAACATCTACGACCAGGCAAATAAAGTGATTTATCCTGATTACAAATCTGGATACTGGCAGCGTCAAGTGACGCCTGCGGAGCTTCCCGCCCGCGACATTTATACGCGCTTCACACAAAACTTCTCCGCCGCGCTCGACACTATAAACACGTGGAGCATTGGCGACCGCATGGCGGGCTTGCTCTTGGACGAAGGCGGCAAACTGTATCTCGCCCGTGTTCACAACGGCGGTTATGACGGCAGCGGAC
>JAITPT010000208.1 GCA_031289285.1 Puniceicoccales bacterium | reverse complement strand
TTTCACGGTGCCGAACGCGGGGTCGCCCACCGCCTTTGTTATCTCGGCGACAGGAACATTAGTGTTGCCGCTTGCGACGATTTTCTTGACCGCTTCCGTCGCGTCGCGGTCATGATATAATGCCTTCACGATTTGGATGTCGGACGTCTTTGTTGTGTTTAAGTCGGCAATCGGGTTCCCAGTCCGCGAGACGGCGACAATCGAATCGCGTGGGGTCGCATTTTTTGTGAACACTACGAAGACTGATTCTTGTGCCCGCAGCGGTAGCGTTATTCTATTACCAGCGTAAATTGGGGCGGCAACCGTTTTGCCGCTTTCTGGATAATATAATTCTGGTGCGCCGCCTTGTGTTCGGAAATCTGCCGTTAGCAACAACTCGGCGCTGGCGGGATTCGCAATGAAAAATATGTCTTTGTCGCCAGTTGTGCGGTAAATCCAGTTCACCTTTTTATCGGCAGTGAAGGTCGGCTTGATGCTCTTTTCGCCGAGGACGGTTTCCGGCGTTTTACCGACAATCACAGACGGCCAAATTTTATCCGCAAGAGCGGCGACTTCTTTATCGCCGTTGGGATAATTGCCCAAGCCGAAAGTTCCAATTGGTTTTTTATAGCCAATCACAGTTCCGCCCGCGTTAATTAGTTCGTCAATTTTTTTCAAAAGTTTGAGCGTTATACGGTCGCTGTTGGGCAACACTAAGGCGGCATAACTTGCGCCGCTCGGCATTGTAAATCTACCGTTTTTGATAGTCATTTGATAAACGGCGTGTGCCGCAACTTGGTCCCATTGATAGGCACCGCGTGGATAATTGTTGTTGTAATTTTGCGGAGAGTTTTCGACTTGAATATACGCGATGTCGGCAATATAATTTCCCTGTCGAAGCATATATTGGCAGCGCGTTAAATAGTCGTGATAATTTTTTGATTGTTCCCACCATGTATTTGTCCGTTCGTAGTGTAGTCCCCAAGGCCCCATCATCATTCCAGGCGCAACATTGTTCCAAGGCTGGAAAGAATAACGGTGGAAGACGAAACGGTTAACGCCTTCTGAAAAAATCAGGTCGCCGAGGACTTTTATATTTCCGGGATGGCGCAGCCAGCGTTCTTGGTCGGCGGCGGTGAACGCTTCGGCGCCGATAACGTTTTTGCCGTAAGTATGTCCGGCACTTGCCATTCCGCGGCAATCATGAAGTCGGTTCCCCTCAGAAGACGCCCAAGAGTTGTTGCTTTTAACCCAAAACTCGCCCATAGGTTCATCAGTTAAACTGGCGTATTCGAGAAAGTCGCAAGGTGTGCTATCGTAAGCCTCGGCGGAGAAGCGCAGACCGTTTTTGTGCGACAATTTTACAAATGTTTCGATGTGATTATACATACACATTTGGGCGACGGCGCGGCGAAAATCCCAGAGGAAACGGTCGGTAACTTCCTGTGAATCTACGATGTAACCGTTGAATATCGGAAGGAATTTCCAAATATCGTAACCGGCATATTTTTTGAACTCTTCACGCATCAGCGGTGTCCAGTTTTGCGAACCGACTTCCCACGAGTCAATATGTGTGGCGACGAATGTTTTCTTGGGGCCGGTGTTTGCTTTATTTTCGGCAACGAGCCGACCGATTTGCCCTTCAAAAGCGATTTCGGATGCTTTGACGGAAAGGACATCGCATTGCAGGCCGACGCCGCTTATCGGAGCGGGGTGGACGTTTTGTCCTTTGGTCGTATGGCCGACGCGCAGGATTGTCCATTTGCCCGCTGGGGCTTTCCAGTTGAGCGTTCCGTCGGCTGCCATTTTACCTGTTAAATCAATGATGTCTTTTTGCGCGACAACTGGCGTAACTTTTGGGTTGCGGCGATGATTATTTGGGGTGAGTTGTTTTCGTGCGCCTGCGGCGTCGGGTGTCGGAAATGCAAAGACGGCGATGTCTTTGTAGTAGCCCATTTTTCTTGGCGGGGCGGGCAACTTCACCGCTTTATTTTGCGGTTTATCTAAATGGACGGCGGAGAAAGTAAGCACTTGCATACTATCTTCGGGTTTCACCCATTTTCCGCCGCTGCCGTTCCAGCCGGCATCGTTATTCATATTGACTTCGATGCCGAGCCGTGCGGCCTCGCTGAGCATAAACGTGTAGAGTTCGCGCCATTTATCGCCGAGGAAGTCCACGGGGCCTTGCGGCGCGCCTTGGTTGACCTCCATTATCAGGACGCCGCCGACGCCGACGCGGTGCATGGCTTCGAGGTCGCCCGTGATGCCTTCTTTGGTCAGGTTGCTATTGTTCCAGAACCAATAGACCCAAGGTTGATATTCCTTGCCGGGCTGGGCAAAAGAATTGGCGAGCTTATCCGCCGGATATGCGTTTCCGAGCGAGAGCAGAAGCGCGAGGAGAGTAAGAAGAAGTCTGTGCATTGTGAGTTTTAGTTAGGTGTTGTTGCGAACGGTTGTTGTTGAGGGTTGTTGAGGGTGAAAGATTTTTGAGGTAGCGGCTGAGTTATCTGAAATGGAAAATAATTCCATTTGGTTGTGTTTTGGGAGGATAAAGTCTGATAAGGAAAATTCGTCAACGACTGCTTCTGGGATTGGAAGTTTGCCGAGATTTCCGGGTTCCACCTTGATAGCACCAGAACCATAACTTTTTCCGACTAATTTCAGGTTCTCAATCGTAGCAGGATGGTTTAAGGCTCTCCAAAGGCGGTTGACTGAATCCATATCTTCAACGAGTGGATAAACACATAGAAACCCTGTCAACGGCAATACACCTGCACTGTTTTTGATAAAACGTGAGTTGCGCCGCCCAAGATAGGCAAATAGCAGCGGCGGAATTTTTCGTGTTTCCATTTTATACCACGGCTGGCGTTGCTGAATTAAAGCGCGTTCTGGCAAACCTATCATGGTTCCATGTTGTAAATAATTCATCACGGACGTCGGAAACTCGCTCTGCCCATTCACTGAAAATAGATGAACGGGGCGGCCTTTCTGGTCGAGTTGTCGTAAATCCTCTTCTGTAATTCGGTCGCCTTGCACATCTCGTGTGCGCCCGACTGCGTTTTTCAAATACTCTGGTGGTATTCGCAATTCCTCGACCTGCCGAGAGGTAAGAAAAAAGAATTCGTTTGCTCCCGTGGCAATTCCACGCATGACACGAGCAAAGTCTGACAAGTGAAATTTGGACGTGGCATTTGTTTGCGGGGGACGCGACAGACCCGTTTTTATGCCTTCCTCCAGTGTGCGTTCCGTGATTTCCAGTGTTGGACGCGCCTCGGGGATAAATCCCGCACGGACAAAGTTTTTTAATTCTGGGGAATAGGCTTCTTTTACGCGCACCCATTGTAGTATTTTTTGTGGTTTGGCTTTTCGGATAAGGAAAACAATGGCGTTGGTATCCACACCGGGGAATGGGGTTGCGTTTTCGGTAAAAGTAATAACACCTTCGATTCGGAAACGGGTGGAAATCCAATTCCAAAGGTTGTCTGCAAACTTTCCTTCGCATACGTCAGCGGGCATGATGAATGCAATTCGTCCGTTTTCTTCCAACAGGTTCAAAGCCTGTATAAAGAAATAGACATGGTAGCCAGCGCGCCCGTCAATGTGTGTTCCAGTTATGTCGAGTGCGAGCTGCCGCAGACGCTGTTTGGTTTGTGCGTCGCTACGGTGGTGCCGGATGTAAGGAGGATTGGCGACGATAGCGTGAAACTTTTCTTGAGGAGGGTTCTTAATGAAATCTCGATTTTCAATAATGCAGGGATTTTTTTTATAGATTTCATCTGACAACACTTCGGCGTCCACATCTGCTCCGCGAAAAGCGACTTGTGGAATTTGCAGATTGCTAAGTGCTTCAAAAAATGCGCCTCTTCCAGTTGCGGGGTCGAAGAGTAAATCGGTTTCTTGTGCGGCGTAGGTCACCATTGCCTCGGCAACCCAGCTTGGCGTCCAAAACTGCCCCTTGTCGCGAAGGATTTCCCTTTCGTTCCAGTTGGTCGGCAGTTTTTGATGGATGTGCGGGTTGGACATGATTTCTTAAAGTTTTGACAGAGCGGTTAAGGTGTTTGTTGTGATTTTCAGGGCACCTCCTTCAAATCGGACATAAGGCAAGATGTGCCCGTTCTTGTCTTGAATGAATGCGGGAGCCAATTGTGGTGCCTCTGCGGAGTCGGCAAGCGGATAGGCATAATGATAATAGAATTTGTAAATTGTTTTATTTGTCATTGCGCCACCGGGGGCTTGAAATACTTGGATGGTTGGCAGAATTAAACCATCGTCAAGGAGGCGCTGGGCTTCGTCGAGTGCTATGCCATAGGCTTTGTCATAAAAAACGTGCCAGATATGGATTGGGATTTTGTTTTCATCTTGCCAAGCCCGCAAAGGTCTGCGGTCTTCTTCTTTGAGAATTATGGTGGGGAGAACGGCAGTCTTTGAGAGTCCGAGTTTTCCTCCGAGTCTTTTTTGTGGTTTTAGCGGTGTTGTATAAGCAGGCATTTTTTCGGCGACCCAAAGCGAGTTTTCGCATTCAATCGCGACAATGGCTTTGGCGAGCAGAGGTTTCAATTCGTTCTCGGGCTTAAAGGGCAACTCGCTTTCTCCGCCAAGAGTCTCAAGGAGATTATCAACAAACTCTTTGTCTTTGTTTTTGAAAATAAGTAAATCTGGGCGTTTGATTTTGCCAAGTCCTGCGGCCACCAATCGCTCGAAGTAAAGCTCAAATGCGCGGACATCTCCCGACGGGGCTGTTCCACTTGGGCCATAAGCAATGGCATAAAACTTGCCAGTTGTGTTAATGGCATCAGTGAGTCGTTTTTCGCTCCAGACACCTTGCGACCAACGCATCAAAAAATCGCTTCCGCGCAGTCTGCGTGGGTTGAGCAGAAAATCTTCCCACGGGATTTCCTGTTGCCATCGGAACTCAAGCTCGATGTCGGCAGCAGAAACGGAAAGGATGTTTTCAAACGGATGCATGGTGGTCAGGAGGAATCTGCGCATTTTTTTTGGGGGGGGGCGTTATGTAAAACGCCCAAAAGCCTGCCCCTTAGTGCTCAGAGCGTGTAGAACTGTTCCCAGCCCGTGCGCGGGGCTTTGTGGGTGAGCAGCTCGTCGGCGACTTTGTTGTTCGTGATGCGTTTTGTTTTGGCGTCGAAGGAAATCTTTTCGCCGACTTTGCCGACGCGTTGTGCGATGATGCCCAGTGCCATCATTTGGCACAGGGGGCCAGAGACGGAGAAGGGCGAGCGCGGTTTTTCTTTGCCGAGCACAGAGAGGAGGAAGTTTGAATAGTGGTCGGAAGGCGATTTGGGGACGGGCGGCAACTTCAGCGCAGCGGCTTTTTCTTTGTCGAGGATTTTCAGCGTCGAGGCGTGAGAACCGCCTTGGAAGACGAGGCCGTCTGCGCTGTAAATCTCTTTGCCGGGCGAGGGTGCTTTGGTGTCTTTTTTGTTGGAGCCGCCGCCGGAAGTCGGGATGGAGGCGTCCACCTCGATTGCGCCGCCGCCGGAGGGCAGAGGCGGGATGTTTTTCTGGCCGTCGAACCAGAAGAGGTCGAGAGCGGGTTGGTCTTTGCCGCGTGCGGCAAACTTAAATTGCAGGGTGGAGGCTTGCGGGAAAACGAAGGGGTTGGCGCCCTCGAGTTTGAGCGGGACAACCTCCGTCGGCAGGCCGAGGTTGAGGAACTCGTGGGCGGTGTCAAAGATGTGTGCGCCCCAGTCGCCGATGGCACCGTTGCCGAAGTCGAACCACGAGCGCCATTCGCCAGCGAGGTAGCCCGGGTTGAAGTCGTGCTCGGTGGCGGTCGCCAGCCAAGCGTTCCAGTCGAGCCAAGCGGGGATTTCTTTTTTTGGCAGGAAGCCGTCGAGGTTACGCCAGCGCGGTTTGATGCTCCAATGCCAGCGTCGCGAGCTGTTCATGTGTGCATTGATGCGCGTGATGTTTTTGATGATGCCCGCGCCCGCCCATTCGCGGAACTGGAAATAGTTGGCACCGGAGTGCCCTTGGTTGCCCATCTGGGTGACGACCTTGTATTTCTTCTCGGCGGCGAGGAGTAGCTCGACTTGGTCAAAGGTGTGTGCCACCGGTTTCTCGACATAGACGTGCTTGCCCTGCGACATCGCGAGGATGGCGGCAGGGAAGTGCGAGAAGTCCGGCGTGGCGATGAGCACGGCGTCGAAGGTCTTGCCCGCTTTGTCGAACAGCTCGCGAAAATCGCTGAAGCGTGCGGCCTTGGGGTGCTTGCGCAAAACGCCTTGGATGCGCTTGCTGCCCTGCGGGTCTTTTAGCTCGGTGTCGCAGAGCGCGACGATTTCGGCGAGACCGCTTCTGTCGAACTGGCCGACGTCGCCAGCCCCTTGGTTGCCGATGCCGATGCAGGCGACGCGGACTTTTTGCCCGGGCGCTTTGGCTTTTTTTGCCGGCGCGCCGAAGAGGGCGGGCACGGAGGAGGCGACGAAGGGAAACGCGCCAGCGGCGAGGAGGCTCTTGATGAAAGAGCGGCGTGGGAGTGTGGTGTAGCTCATGGTGAAGTGCGTGGTGAAATGCTGTATCGTTGAGGTGTGAGAAGGCAAGGGGAGACAGGCGGAGGCGGCGTGTTGTTCCCAAGATGCGGCGGCGCGAGATGGCAGCGCGAGGGGCGGCGCGGCAGGGGAAGAAAAAATCTTTGCGCCTGGGGAATAATTCGCAAACATGCCGCCCGTCGGCATTTTTTTCGCCAACATCTCAACACTTGAAGCACCTGTAACTAAGCACCTGTTCGCATGGCAACCATCCCTCCACGACAAATACCGCCGCGCCCTGCTGGCCAACCCGGCAGGCCGCCTCAGCCCTACCCACAGCAGCCCTACCCGCCGGCATACCCGCCGCAGCCCGCCCCGCGTCCGAGCTACCCGCAACAACGCCCGCCCGCGCAATATCGCCCGACACCAGCGGCGTATGTGCGCCGCACATCGGGCGGCGGAGTTGTGGGGATTGTCGCCGCATTTGTCATCCTGCTCATCGGGGTCGGCGGCGGGCTGGGGTTTTATTTTTACAAAAGCGTGACAAACAAAACGCCCGCTACAACGGACACCGCTGGCAAGGGCGACGACGACTCTGACGACAACGATGGCGATGGCGTGGCGGACACCAGCAAAGACGACGCGGGCAAACCCGACGCCAAAGGAAGCGGCGCAGACGGCGAAAAGGAGATTAGCATTTTCACGAAAGACAATCCGCTTGCCCCAAGCCCCATCCCGGGCATGAGAGTCCCCACGACCGACAACATGGTGCGAAAAATCGTTGACAACCCTGCGGTCAACGCCGGTCTGCGCACCGCCTACGGACGCGTGCCTGCCAACCGCGTTACCGACATCATGATCGTCTATTCGCGAGCGCGGCGCGGCGCGGGCGGGCCACTCGGCATGTTTAACTTTGCAAACGGCGTCGTCCAGCACGCCAACGACACATTCCGAAACGCCGGCGTCAACGGGATGCTGCGCTTGGTGGCAGTCGTCGAGGTGGACTACGACGACAACGACAAAACGAAAGACCTGAACTTGGTAGCGAAGCTCCGCAGCGGGCTGGACGGCGTGGAGGGGCTGCGCAGCCGCGTCGGCGCAGACCTGGTTTGCCTCCTCGGCACACGCGGCGGTGGCGGCGTCGCACACTCGCCGGGCACGTATTCAGTCGTGAAGCGGGGCCGCTGGCCGTCCTCGTTCACACACGAGATACAGCACAACTTCGGGTGGAAACACGGCCACGGCCCAAACCTCTTTGCAGTGAAAAACTACTTCCCGCTCAACGCCGGAAAAAAGCCAGAGAAAATCGCCCTCGGCAAAGTGTATATTCAGTATCGCGACAAACCCGGCCCGGGCAGAATGTAGTAGCCGACGGCGACAGCAGCAGCACCGAGGCTGACCGCACCGACGACAGGGACAACAGCCGCGACAGTTTTTCCGTTTTCAGAGTTTCCGCTTCCAGAGCATCCAGAGTTTCCCAAAGAACATTTTTTTTATCCGACCATGAAAGAATACCATTTTGACGGCACGAAATTTTACTCGCCCGACGCACCGCCTATGGCGACGTGGAAACGGGTTGTGCGCTGGTGGTTCTCGCGCCGCCAACGCGGACACTGGCCGAAGTATTGGGACGCGCCGGACGTTTTCGCCATCCGCCGTCGCGCCGCCGCCAAAGCGGGAAATCCAGCCTTGGGCGGCACACCCGCACAGCAAAACCCGCCCGCAGGTGCAGCCGCGACGGCGGCGGGCACGACGGCAGCGGCTGCTGCGGCTGTGGCTGCGATTTCTGTCGCTACGCCTTCCAACATCACATGGGTCAACCACTCCACCTTTCTCATCGAGACGCCGGAGGGAAACTTCCTGACCGACCCCGTCTATAGCCGCCACGCGGGGCCGCTCGGCCTCCTCGGTCCGCGCCGCCACCACGCCCCCGGCGTTCCCTTCGACGCCCTCCCGCCAATCCATTTTGTCCTCCTCAGCCACGACCACTACGACCACTGCGACCTCGGCACACTGCGCAAACTCGCCCACCGCGACTCCCCTGCTGCCATCACGCTTCTGGGCAACGGCGGTTTGCTGCGCAAGGCAGGTTTCTCCAACATCACCGAGCTGGATTGGTGGGGCGGCACGACCGCGCCGGGCACGAGCATCACGGTGACCGCCACGCCTGCACAACATTGGAGCAACCGAGTCGTCGGGCCGCGTTGCGGACGTCTCTGGGGCGGTTTTTGGCTCGAGCTGGGCGACGGCAAGAAGATTTATTTTGCGGGCGACACGGGCTACAACCCGCGCATTTTTCAGGAAATCCGCCGCCGACTTGGTTCGCCGGATAT
Organism: Puniceicoccales bacterium; assembly: GCA_031289285.1. Taxonomy (GTDB): domain Bacteria; phylum Verrucomicrobiota; class Verrucomicrobiia; order Opitutales; family UBA953; genus CALNBE01. The sequence continues at coordinate 3,207 of JAITPT010000208.1, read as the reverse complement.
GGCGTTGTTGCCCATCGGTGCCTACGCGCCGCGCTGGTTCATGAGTCCGCAGCACTGTGACCCAGCCCAAGCCGTGCAAATCCACAAAGACCTCGGCGCACACCGCAGCGTCGCGATGCACTGGGGGTGTTTCCGCCTCACCGACGAAGCACACGACGCCCCGCCCAAAGAGCTTGCGGCGGTGTTGAAAAAAAAGCGCATCCCGCCGGATGTCTTCCGCGTGTTAATCCCCGGTCAGGGCGTCACCGTCGAAAAAGCTGCCCCCGCAAAACCGAGTCCCGCAAAAGCAAACCCCGCAAAACCACGCCAACCGTGAGGCAGCGGATGTTGTAACCATAAAGGGCGACAGGGGGGGGGTGCAGTTTTATGGAGTGCGGCTGCAAAGGGCGCGAAGTTCACCTCCGCGCCCGCCGACACCGCTTTCGTCGCAACCAAAGACACCGGAGGCGACACCACATCGCAGACTGCTAATTCTGCTACGTGTGTGCGAAGCGCACTTCGGAAGAGCCGCTGCGCTGTGCTGGAGCCGCTGCCCACGGCTTGATGCCTTCGTGGGCGAGAAGTTTGCGCTTTGTTTCGGTGCCGAAGGCAAAACCAGTTAGGGAGCCGTCGGCACCGAGGACGCGGTGGCAAGGGGCGATTAGGGGGATGGGGTTCGCGCCGTTGGCACGTCCGACGGCGCGAGGCGAGGAGTGTAGTGTCCGCGCTAAGTCGCCGTAACTGCGCGTTTCGCCAAAGGGAATTTGGCGCAGAGCTTGCCAGACGCGAAGTTGGTGCGAGGTGCCCGTCGGGCTTAGCGGCAGATTGAAGTCGCGGCGGGTGCCAGCGAAATACTCCTCGATTTGCTGACGGGCAACACGAGTGCGCGTCGAGTCGGGAAGCAGGTTCGGGGTGAGAGCGGTGCCCAAGGCGAGTGTGGTCTTCGAGTGCCGCGCCCAAGTGGCGAGGCGTCCGCGAAGTTCGTCGAGGCCGCCAAATGCGGTCGCGACTACATTGGCGTCGGCGTCAACGGCGACGGTGAAGTCGCCAATCAACGACGTGGGAAAAATGTCGTAGTAGTAGTTCATGGTGTTGATGTTTTTCCGAGAAATTTTTTGCCGCGAACAGTTCGCACAGTGCCTATTGCTTTACCTGCCACAAGTGCGCCCTCGCCAAGCTGCGCCTCAGTCAACAAATCGGCAGGTGTGCCGTGGTAGTGCAAGCGAAACAACTCGAACAGACACGTCGCCCCAAAAGCACCTTTGCCGTTCGGACATTGAAAACGGACAAACCTTAGCAAAATCAAAATGGCGAAGATGCAAGTGATAAAGTGTCTGGCACTTTATTGCGCGTTCCTTTGTGCGCCAGCCTTCGTGTCTTCGTGCCTTCGTGCCTTCGTGCCTTCGTGTGAGAAAACTTTCCCGTGCAACCGGACACTAACTTGCTCCTCGACAAAAATTGAAACACTGTCGCGACGGACATTGGCATCGCATGAAAGCGGAAATCGCACGATTATCTCACACGAAGGCACGAAGACACGAAGGCTGGCGCACAACTAAACACCTTCCTGTTTCCGTGACGTTGAAAAAGGACAAATCTTATCAAAATCAAAATGGCGAAGATGCAAGTGATAAAGTGTCTGGCACTTTATTGCGCGATGTCTTGATGGCGCAATATATTTTTACCCAAAGCAATCCCAACAATAATGCGAAAATTACTCCTAACTCCTTCAACCTAAGAACGGCTGTTCAGCGGGATGGGTTTGCGCAAGATTTTGTGGCGGATGCGGTTTGCGCTTTCCCGACGCGCACCTTGCGGTGCGTGGAGCGGAAAACGCAAGCCGCAGACGGCCAAAAGATTGTGCAAAACCACCCGCATTAACTGCCGTTTTCAGGTTCAACCCTCCGTATTCACACGGGTCTTCCGTTGTGCGCCAGCCTTCGTGCCTTCGAGGGTGACAAAGGGGACAGGTCCGAAACGCCGTTCCCAAACCCCCAACGCTGTTTCCTAACGGCAGCCCAAGGTTGGTGCGAGGAAGGAGCACCTGCCTTCGGGTTAACTCGGATTCCGCTTTTGGGCGGTGCCGATTGTGCAAGACGTGCCAGCCTCAAAAACGGTTTGGGGGTTGAATCGTAAAAATTCCGTCAATCCTGTCAATTCTGTCAAAAAAATGGGTTCAGGTTTTTCCCTTCACTCCGCCAGTGCCAACAGCAATTGCCGCCGTGCTTTCCGAAATTCTGCCACCGTTTTCACATATTTATTCGAGGCGGGGATAATTGCCGCCGCGAGTTTTGCCGCTTTTACGGGGTCTTTTTTTGCCAACAACTTTAACAACTCGTAATCGGCAATGCCGTCGCGCATGGCGGCAAAACGCAACGAGCTAAATGCTCGCCCGTCCGCCGGATATATTATCCAGCTGTCGCCCGCCGGAAAACTGCTGAGTTTCTCCGTATAAAGCGGGGACGCGCCGCCGATTTTTTCCCACCAATTCAAACCCCAGTGCAAATAGCCAGTGATGCCGTAACGAAAGTTGAACCAGTGCATCGCCCGCGTTTGCAAAAGATGGCGAGAAAGAAAACGGTTGGCGTGGTTCCGGTCGTCACAACTTGTATAAAACCAGACTTCGCCGCCCGCCGCTTGATGCTCCTTGTAGAACGCCTCGTGTTGTTTATACGCCCACATAATCGGCACCTGCACGTCCAAATTTCCTTTTATTTTCTCCGCCAAAATCGTCGCCTCGACTGTCTTTATTCCGGGTGCTTGGCTTTTTATATAATGCGCAACCGCGTTGTAAGAAGAAATGTCCGTCGGTTCATCGGAGACGTGTTGCAAATACATTTTATCCCAACCTTTATCTTTGAGATGTTGCCAAAGCGCGGGGACAAACTGCGACAAAAACCGTTGTGCTACAGGGTCTTCAAACGGCGTCGCCTTGATTTTTCCTTTGCCGTCGGGAACCAACACTGCGGTTTTTCCGTGCGACTTTCCGCCAAGCGGACCGCCTTCGATGCGTTTCAAACCACCTTCTTTAATAAGAAACTCAACTCTCTTGTCGAAGTCAATAAAATCAAAAGAATACTTTTCGCCTTCGAGTGTAATTTTGCTCGTCTCCAATGGATAAGTGAGATAAAGATTTTGCCCGTGTTCACGAGCGAGATTAACAACTTTCTTTAGCAACTCCCAATAACGCGCAGAATATTGTTTTACCGGTTTGCCGTTGTTCATTTT
>JAITPT010000162.1 GCA_031289285.1 Puniceicoccales bacterium | reverse complement strand
GCGGGTGTCGCCACGATTGGCATCACTGGCACGGCGACTGTCACGAAGCGCGGCAAGGGCACCTTGTATTTCACCGGCACGCACACCTACACGGGCACCACGCTCGTCGAGGGCGGACGCCTGATGATTCACGGCAACAACGCTGCGGCGACTGGCGACGTGGTCGTGTTAAACGGCGCTCTCCTCGGCGGCAGTGGCACGGTCGGCGGCGCGATAACTATTCACACGGGTGCCACCCTCTCGCCCTTCGGCGAAAGGCCGACATCGGCGAGCCAGATTGACCCCAGCATTGCCATGCCGGTCACTATCCGTGCCAAAAGCACCGTGACGCTTCACAGTGGCGCGGCCTTGGTGTTGCGTGTCTGGGGCAACAACACTGACGGCTACCGGCACGATGTTGTGGCGATGGCCAATCCCGCCAACAACCAGCTCATCTTCAAGCCCGGTGCCATAGTCTTTGTGGATTTGCGCATCACGAATGGTCAGATTGACGACCCCTTCTTTGCCTTATCGGTGATACAGGGCGCGTCTATTTCTGAGGACGGTCTGCGTCACCTCGTCATCCGATCGAACTTCAACAAAAACATCGCCATTGTTTTGAACAAAGACGGTGTGCTCATGACTGGCATGAGTGGTATGAATATCCCGGAGCCGAGCACGTATGCCCTTTATGCGGCGGGCTTATTATCGGGGCTTCTCTTCCTCCGTCGTCGCCAAAAAACCACTGCCGCCGCCCGCAAAGCTGCCATCGCCCGCACTGCCTCTGCCATCCGTGCCGCCTCTGCCCGCGCCGCCGCCGCCCGCGCCCAGCGTCAGCAAGCATAGCGAGCAAGCTCCCGCTCGCCTTTTTGGAGTGCGGTGGCAGAGGGCGCGAAGTGATACCGCAGCGCCCGCCGACACCGCTTTCAAACCGACAGAAAGCCACCTGCCACCATTGCTGCCTCGCTGTCTGCGAAAGCGCTGTCTCTCGCAGTGTAGCACAGACAATCTTGTCTGTGGACGTGGCATCGCCGTCGGCGACACCAACACCAACACAGACACCAACACCAACGCCGACACAGACAAGATTGTCTGTGCTACACTGTCAAGCGAAAAAAATGGCTGCCTTTTTATGGGTTGGTGCATCCTCCGTCCCGTAGGGACGCAACAGCCGCAGCGGAAACAAGTTGCGTCCCTACAGGACGCGGCGGAGTGGGGAGCCGCGAACACGGGGTTGAAACCCAATACCGTTCAGGTAGCGTAAAAATACGAGAATAGCCTTTGAAACGGAGGGTGCCTCGTAGCGCCAACGGCGCGGCTTCATAATAGCCTATGGCAACGCCATAGGATAACGGGCGGTTTCTCCACAGTGGGCTGTAAGCCCACCTCAACGTGCTGGAGGTTGGCGGCGGTGGCGTGAGGGATGGTGGCATTCGGAACAAAGGTTGAGGCGGGCTTACAGCCCGCTGTGAGCCGCCGTCGGTATCCTATGGCGTTGCCATAGGCTATTATGAAGCCGCGCCTTCAGCGCTCCAAGCCACATCCGGTTTCAGAAATACTCTTCGTATTTTGGGCACTACCTGGACGGTATTGGGTTGAACCTAAGAACGGCAGTTCAGCGGGATGGGTTTGCGTAAGGTTTTGAGGCGGATTCGGTTTGCACTTTCCCGACGCGCACCTTGCGGTGCGTGGAGCGGAAAGCGCAAGCCGCAGACGGCCAAAAGATTGTGCAAAACCGCCCGCATTAACTGCCGTTTTTAGGTTCAACCCCCATGCTACCGACATCCCGTCCCTACAGGACGAAAACTACCGACATTGCGTCCCTCTGCGACGAAACGCACCGATGTTTTCGGACATGCAGATTTATTTTTAGGAGTGCCCTTAAGCAAGCAGCGGGCTTGCGCGGCGCACGAGTTGCAACGGGATCCCCCACGGGTCGCGCAACATCGCCAGCGTATCGCCGGAGGGTGTTGGCGCGGGTGCTTCTACCACCGACGCACCTGCCGCCTGCAAACGTGCGGAGTCGGCGTCGAGGTCATCAGAAAGAAACGCTACATGGAGCACGAGCGGGCTTTGTGCCGGATAATCGGGCATGGGCGCGGCGGCGTTGTTGTAGATTTCGAGCACCGTGTGTCCGGCAGAATCTGCGAGAAAACGAGCTTGGGCTGCCCCATCGGACGCCCGTGCCACGTGCAACCCAAGATGTTTCGCATACCATTCGGCGGCTGCCGCTGGCGCGGGATGTTGAAAAGCGACATGTTCTATAACCATGCCCCCCATTCAAACAAACGTCTCCTCACTCCGAAAGCAAAAAAAACAAAAAAACGCCGCCCGCCACGTAAAGATTGACAAAAAAAACAATCCGCGCCAGCGTCCGCCACCTATGATACCCAACGTAATTTGCATGAAGTGGGGCACGAAATACGGCCCCGAGTTTGTCAACAAGCTGCGTTCCATGACGCAGCGACATCTCTCGCTGCCACACCGCTTCGTTTGCTTCACAGACGACCCCGCTGGCCTGCACCCCGACATCGAGACAAAGCCCCTGCCCCCGATGGATCTCCCGCCCGGCAAGGAGCGCGGCTGGCTCAAACTTTCCACCTTCAACGCCCCACTCGCCGACCTCTCCGGCCCTACACTCTTCCTCGATATTGATGTTGTTGTCGTCGGGTCGCTCGACGATTTTTTCACTCACACCGGCGAGTTTTGTATCATCCACGACTGGCAAAAACCGTGGCGTATCACGGGTAATTCCTCCGTCTATCGCTTCGAGGCCGGTGCCCACCCCGACATCCTCGCTAACTTTCTTGTCAACATTGACCGCGTGAAACGCGAGGTGCGCAACGAGCAAGCCTATCTCTCCCGCGAACTACACAAGCAGCACAAACTCACCTATTGGCCCAAAGGCTGGTGTGTCAGCTTCAAATACGGCTGCATCCCCAATTTCCCGCTTAACTTTTTCCGTGTCCCGCGCATTCCCGCAGGCGCAAAAGTCATCGTTTTTCATGGTCTCCCCAATCCCGACGACGCCGTTCTCGGCAAAGGGCACGGCCTACTCCGCCACATTCTCCCAACCCCTTGGATTGAAGAACATTGGAAATAGAAAAATGTGTGCGCAGCTTCCCGCCGCCGACTCAACGCGGGCGTTCCACAAAACCAACTTTCCGATAAACCTTTGAAAGCGTTTTGTAAGCAACACGTTGGGCGGCCTCGGCACCGGACTTCAAAACGCTGTCCAAATAAGCGGTGTCCTTGGAAAACTCTTCGTAGCGCAAGCGCACTGGCTCAAGTCGGGCAATAACTGCGTCGGCGACAGCCCGCTTAAAATCGCCGTAACCTTTTCCCGCAAACTCATTCTCTAAATCCGCGACAGACTGCCCCGTCACCGCGCTAAAAATCGAAAGCAAGTTTGTAATCCCCGGTTTATCTGCGGCGGCACGCACCTCTCCGCCGGAATCCGTCACCGCCGACTGGATTTTTTTCCGCACCACATCTGGCGGATCAATCAGAAAAACAACCCCGTTCTGATTGGGGTCGGACTTCGACATTTTGGTCTCTGGGTTTTGCAGAGACATGATGCGTGCGCCCGTTTCTCCGATGAAAGGCTCCGGCACGTTGAACGTTGGCGAGTAGTCGCGGTTGAACTTTTCCGCAATATCGCGAGTGATTTCAAGATGCTGCTTTTGGTCTTCGCCGACGGGGACGAAGTGCGCGTTGTAGAGCAAAATATCGGCGGCCATGAGGATCGGGTAGTAAAGCAAGCCCGCGCCAACCGACTCCTGTTTGCGAGATTTATCCTTAAACTGTGTCATCCGCTCAAGCCAACCGAGTGGACAGGAGCAACCGAGCACCCACGCTAACTCCGTGTGCCCGACCACGTGGCTCTGCGCAAAAATATGGCTGCGTTGCGGGTCAAGACCGCAGGCAAGATACTGCGCAAGGCAAGAATAAATGTTCTTGCGCAACTCGGCGGGCACCTTCGGGACGGTGATGGCGTGCTGGTCGGCGATGAAATAAAAACACTCGTTCGCCCCCTGCATCTTGTCCCAGTTGACGACTGCGCCGAGGTAATTACCGAGGTGAAGTTTCCCCGAAGGTTGGGCACCAGTGAGCACTATCGGCTTAGCGGCGGTAGCGGAAACTCCGGCGGGCAAAGCGACGGCGGGCGCAGGTTGGATGGCAGCGTTGGACATATTTCTAAGAACCTCCAAAAAACAAAAAATCCCAGAAAAAACGCAACCTCAAAAACACACAGGGGGGACTCCTAAAAATAATTTTTTGGGGTGGTGCATTTCCCGTCCCGCAGGGACGCAACAGCGGGCAGACGGGTGGCAGCGGGCGATGTCAGGGAGTTATCTGTCGCCTTCGGCTTCGTCATCGTCTTCTTGCAAGGACGGGAAAAGCCATTTGGCAACGATAACAAACAGACCGAGGACAGTCACGGTCGTCGTAGTCAGGTAAGTTACCAAAACCGTATCGGAAAACTTCACGCCGATAACTCGCCCGCAAACTTCAATTTCGCCGCCCGACAACGCGAGGAGAATGAAGACGCCGACAAGCCAGATGGCGATTAAGTTGAAGAGCCTGTTAGCATATCTTTTCTGCTCTTTGCGACGTTCCTCTCTCGCGTTCCGATTTTCCTTATTTCTCTCATCATTCTCGGAAATTGCCAACGTTACACCCTGCACCTCATCTGGGGTGGGCACAGAACCGCCATTCGAGTTTTGACATTGCTGTGCGATGTCAGCACTTGGCAAAAAACGGTCAAACGCCTGTTGGTCAGGCGGTGATTCAGGCGGCGACGGCGGTGGTGATGGCGGCGGCTTTGGAGACATTTTTGGAAGTTAACCCTTCGTAGTAGTTTGAAATTAGTTCGTTTGGGATTATCCCGCGAGGAATGAAATCCCACACCTGCTGCCACGGACTACCTGGTAGGTGCGTCATACGCGATAACTGTATCCCATTGAACTTCCCGTATGCCTTCCACACCGCTTTGATGAGAGCATACGCAGGATCTGTATCGGGGACAGCGGAAGGTTGTTCTCCTCGTTTAGCAGGAATGGGTTCCCTGATAGGTTGCCCACCAAACTCCTTCAACTTGGTGTAAAGAGACGGGAAAACCGGTCCCCAGCGCCACGCTTCGACTGGCTCGGAGACCAGCGCCTCGCGTTTGAACCACGGGTGAGCCATGTGGAAACCATGCGCCAGAAAAACCAATTTCTGGACTTGCATATTGGTTAAGGCCCACCCCTCGCTTTTTGCAAGGCCGATGAAAGTGTTAGCGACTGTGAGTGCGGTGTATTGCGGCATTTTGAACCTCCGTGGTGGTTTGTTTCGGCGCGGAATTAAGCGCGTGTGGGCGAGGTTGCCAAACTAAAAAATGCGGAATTGTAACGGTGCGCGGTGTGCGCGGACGCACGGGAGCGTGGGATTTGAGTTCAGGGAACGACGGCGCGAATGAAGTCTGTCGGGGGCGCGACGGCGGGAAAATCGAAACGCAGCCAGCCGAGGACGACGCTGCGCCTAGGGGCAAGTTCTTGCACGACAGCAGACGCGCCAGCAGCACGCAAACGAGCGCGGACAAGCGACGGCGACGATGCGGGCGACGCGTCGGGCAGTGCGTCGGGCGGCACGGCGGGCGGCGCGGCGGGCGGCGCGGCGTCTGCCTCGAAAACGTATCCGCGCAGACCGTCTGCCGCACTCACGCGGACGCCGCCAGCAGCGGGCCACGTGAGGCGGATTTCTCGCGGCAGAGGGAGCGTCGTTTGGCCGCTGTTGTGCGCGACAACTTCAAAAAGACCGGGCGCGGATTGGCGCACCTGCGCGGTCAGGCGCGAGACGATGGGCTTGCCCGCGACAACGGCGGCGAAGACTTGCGCGTCCCACGCGAGGCGGTCGTCCGCCACGGGAAGGCGGAACCAGATGACGCCGTCGGCGCGGGCGAGTTTTTGCGCCGCGAGGGTTTTCGCGAGACGCGCCATCGCCGCTGCATCGGCGCGGACGGTGCGCCGCTGTGTGCCCGCTGGCCAATCGCGTGGGCGTTCGGCGGCGACGCCTGTGAACTTTCCCGCCGCATCGAAGCCGAGTTCAAAACCGTAAGTCGGCAAGGCGATGCGGAAGCGCGTTTTCGCGCCAGCGCGGGCAGCGAGCATGTCCGCGTGGCGCACCCACGCGAGCGAGCGCACGGGGTCGCACAAAACGAAAGGCGCGTGAATGTCCGCCGGTTTTTCGAGCGAGTGAACTTGCAGCACAAAGCCGTCGGCAGCGGCGGCGAGCGCGACAAACTCCTCTTCGTGGCGCAGCCAAACGGGCAGCGCGGTGAACACGAGCGGTGTGCGCCCGCAAGC